>CADCPG010000050.1 GCA_902803255.1 uncultured Ruminococcus sp.
AGAGCGGCGACCTCCTCTATCCTTCCGGGACCGATGCCGCCGTACATGCGGGCATACTGCTCGAGGTTCTCGCGCCCGGTGAGATACCTGTACATCTCGGGGTTCTCGATGATCCCGCCTATGTATCCCATCGCCGCCTCGAAATCGTCTGTGACGTCGTGTCCGCATATGCGGATGCTGCCCGATTCGATCCGGAGCAGTCCCAGCATCAGCTTGATGGTCGTGGTTTTGCCCGAACCGTTCGGTCCGAGGAAGCCGAAGACCTCGCCGGGATAGACGTTCAGCGTGATGCTGTTGAGTATCTGCCGGCCGCCGAGCTTTTTCGAGATCGAGCTGATCTCGAGTACCGGGGTCTTTACGCTGTCCATTTTCTTCCGGGTACCTCCTTTTCCGTCAAATTAGTTCTTTTTCGCCAAATTCGTATCTGTTTCCGCAGAAGCGGCAGACGACCTCGAGACTGCGGGGCTTGCCCTCGGCCTCCTGTTCGTCGAGCATCTTCCGGATGTCGCTCTCCTTCACCGTCTTCAGTGCGGCGAGGGTGCGTTCGCGCGAGCATGTGCAGCGGTATTCGGGAGAGCTCTCGTCGAAGACGTCGTATTCTATCCCCTTCATGGCGATATCCGCGACATCCTTCACCGACATCCCCGACGCGAAGAGCGAGGAGATCTCGCGGAGCGCACGGCTGTTCTCTTCGAGGAGCGGGATGAGTCCCGGGTCGGCGTATGGCAGCAGCTGCACGAAGACCCCGCCGGCTGCGAGGCACCGCCTGTCGCGGCCTATGAGCACGCCCAGCGCGCATACGGTGGGCACCTGTTCGCTCACGGCGTAGTATTTGGCTATGTCTTCGGCGATCTCTCCGCTGACGAGCTCGACCGACCCGGTGTAGGGGTCTCCGTCTCCGCTGTCGCGGATCACGCTCAGCATGCCGCGTCCGACTGCTCCACCCACGTCGAGCTTCCCGTTCGCCTTGAGGGGCAGATCGACGCCGGGGTTCTGTATGTACCCCCTGACGCTGCCCTTCCAGTCGGAGACCGCGATGACCCGCCCCGCGGGGCCGTCGCCGCCGAGCGAGAGGGTGAGGCTGTCGGTCTCCTCCTCGCCGCTCATCGATCCCATCACAGATGCTGCCGTGAGCAGTCTGCCGAGCACGGCGGAAGCGAGGGGAGAGGTCAGGTGGCGGCAGATGGCGGCGTCGACTATCGGCGTGCTGTCTATGACGAACACGCGCGCGGAGCCGTCGGCCGACATCCCGCGCAGGAGAGCTGCGCCCTTCATTGCTCGAGCCCCATGTACGGGAAGATGCGGTATATGTCGCCGGCGCCCATCACGACGACGGCGTCGCGCTCGCCGACCTCGCCGGCAAGCGATCCGGCGATCTGTTCGAGCGAGGGCAGATATACGGCTTTTTCGCCTACCGCGGCGGCGAGCTTCTCGGAGCTGACTCCGAACGTCTCCTTTTCGCGGGCGGCGTAGATGTCGGCCGGATACGCCCTGTCAGCCTGACGCAGAGCCGAGGCGAAGTCGTCGAAGAGACGGTAGGTACGGCTGTATGTGTGGGGCTGGAAGACGCAGAAGACGCGGCTGTAGCCCATGTCGCGGCAGCCCGAGAGCGTCGCTCTGATCTCGGTGGGATGATGTCCGTAGTCGTCGTAGACGTCGGCACCGTGAAATTTGCCCTTGTACTGCATCCTGCGGCCGACTCCTCCGAATCCGGAGAGCCCCGCGGCGACGCGCAAAGGATCGAGCCCGCATACCGAGGCGGCCGCGAAGGCAGCCAGGGCGTTCGCGATGTTGTGCCTGCCGGGGACGCCGAGATCGATGTGCGCCGCGATCTTTCCGCCCGTCATGACGTCGAAAGAGGGAAGTCCGCGCGAGAGATCGATGTTCGCGGCCTGGAAATCGGCCGGATCCTCCTCGTCGTCCTCGCCACGCTCGCGCGAGCTGAATGTCACTATCCGCCCGGGATATGTGCCGAGCGCGAGCTTTATGTTCTTGTCGTCGCTGTTGATTATCGCCGCTCCGCCGGGGCCCGTGAGGGCGGCGAAGCTGGCGAAGGAGCGCCTGACCTGAGTGATGTTCTTGAAATAGTCGACATGGTCCATCTCTATGTTCAGGATCACGACGACCGACGGAGCGAAGTCGAGGAATGAGTCCATGTACTCGCATGCCTCGAAGATGAATCCGCTGTCGCTGCCGATGCGGTAGGTGCTGTCGCATTCGGGCATGACGGCCCCGCAGAGCACGGTGGGATCTCCGCCGGCGGCGAGGAAGGCGGTGCCGCACATGGCGGTGGTGGTGCTCTTGCCGTGCATTCCCGAGATGCCTATGCGGTATTTGTACGCGGTCATTATGTATCCGAGGTAGTCGGCCCTGGAGATGCAGGGTATGCCGCGTGCCAGGGCGGCGGTGTACTCGGGGTTGTCGGGCGAGATCGCGACGGTGTATACCACGGCGCCGAATCCGGCGACGTGGGAGGCGTCGTGCGAGTAGTGGACGGTTATGCCCTCGTTCTCAAGCTTCTCGGTGAGCGCGGTCTGTGTCCTGTCGGAGCCGGCGACCGCGTATCCGCGGCGGAGGCTGATCTCGGCGAGCGACGACATGTTGACGCCGCCTATCCCTATGAAAAATATCGATCTGACTTCGCGCATGATCTTTCCGATCGCGGCGGGTCCGTAATGTGTGTTTGGAGTGGACATCCTGTGCCCTTTTCCTTTCCCGGTTAATGAACTTGTGTGAGAAGCGGATCCCGTCTGAATGACGGTGAACAGAGAGACCAGGTCAGACGAGCCTGCCCAGGTCAGACGAACCTGCCCTGGACGGACGGGCTGTTCTCGGCCTCGAGCTCGGCCAGCTTCGCCGCGCTGATGAGCACGTTGCGTGGCTTCGTGCCGTTTGCCCCCGAGACGAATCCCAGGGCCTCCATGCGGTCGATGATCTTCGCTCCGCGGCCGAAGCCGATCGAGAGCTTGCGCTGGAGCAGGGATGTGGCGACCGTCCCGTTTTCGACGGCGATGTGGAGCGCCTGGTTGAAGAGCTTGTCCGCCTCCTGATTGAACTCGGCGGGTTCGTCGTCCTGCTGGCCCTTGCCGCGGCTGTCGTCGGCGGTGAGACGGTCGGTCTCGCGGTCGATGTCGCTGATGAATTCGCGGTCGTACTCGACTTCCGCGCAGTTCTGCTTGATGAACGTCGTCACGGCGCGCACCTCGTCATCGGCGACGAAGGCGCCCTGTATGCGCAGCGGCTTCTGGGCTCCGATCGGCGCGAAGAGCATGTCGCCCTTGCCTATGAGCTTTTCGGCGCCGGCTATATCGATGATGATCCTGGATTCGACGTTGGAGACGACCGAGAAGGCGATCCTCGAGGGGATGTTGGCCTTGATCAGACCGGTGATGACGTTGACCGACGGCCTCTGAGTGCCTATGATCAGGTGGATACCGGCGGCTCTGGCCTTCTGTGCGAGCCTGATTATACTCGTCTCTATCTCGGCGGGCGTCGACATCATGAGGTCGGCGAGCTCGTCGATGATGATCACTATCTTGGGAAGCGGGATGAAGTCGGGATCGTCCTCCGCCATGAACTTGTTGTAGCCGTCGATGTCGCGGGCGCCGATGTCCTCGAAGAGCGAATAGCGGTGCTCCATCTCGTTCACGGCGGCGTTGAGCGTGCCGGCGGCCCGCTTCATGTCGGTCACGACGGGCACCTTGAGGTGCGGCAGACCGTTGTACATGCCCATCTCGATCTTCTTCGGGTCGATCATGATGAACTGGAGCTCGTCGGGCCTCGCCTTGTACAGGAGCGAGAGGATGATGCAGTTGAGGCAGACCGACTTACCCGAACCGGTGGTACCGGCTATGAGCAGGTGCGGCATCTTGCCTATGTCGAAGAAGACCATGTTGCCGCCGACGTCCTTGCCGAGGCAGGCCGACAGCTTTCCGGTCATCGACCTGAATTTGTCGGATTCTATGAGCTCGCGGATGAAGACGGTCGCTCTGACCTGATTCGGGACCTCGACGCCGATCGCGTTCTTGTTGGGGATCGGGGCCTCCATCCTTATCGTCGCGGCGAGCTCAAGGGCTATGTCGTCGGCCAGCGATGCGATCGAACGTACGCGCGTGCTGGCTTCGGGGTAGAGTTCGTAGCGGGTGATCGTGGGACCGCGCGAATAGCCGATCCGCTTTATCTTTACGTTGAACGCGCTGAGCTTGTTCATCAGTTTCTGCGCGTTCTCGTTGAGTTCCGATTCGATGTCAGTGTTCCCGGGCGCAACCGGCTCGGCGAGCAGGTTGGTGGGCGGGAAGAAGTATACCGACAGGCGCTCGGCGCGCCTGCGCGCCGCGTCGGTGTCGTTCGGGGATGAGGCCGCCGCGGCGTCCGCCGCCCCGGTCAGATCGGGGGAGAGGCCCGAGTCGTCGATCTTCTCGAGCTTCGGGAGGGTGCCCGCGGGTTCGGCAGCGTCCGGAGCGGCGGAGCGGGCGCTCTCGCGCCCGGCGGCGGCAGCCGGGGCCGCAGTCTGCCCGCCGCGCGAGCGGCGGCCGGCCAGGACGTCGTCAAGTATCTCTATCGATGTCGCCGGCGCGGCCCCGGCATCCGCCGGAGACGCTGCGCCGCGACCCCTGCGGGTCGCCGCCGGCGTTCCGCCGGCGGTCTCCGGCGGAAGGACGTCTCCGGCCGGGACGGCCGACATGTCAGCCGGCACGCCGTCGGAGCCGGTATTTCCGGCCGGACGGACGGTAAGCGCCGCCGCGGCGACCGCGGCCCCGGCTTCCGCCTCGCGGCGGTCGCGGGCAGCGCTGTTCCCGCTGTCGGCAGCGCGGGGTCCCGTTGCGTCGGGACCGGCGTTGAATATCTCGGCAGTTGCCGCGGCCGGAGTTCCGGAAGCGGGTCCCGCCGTCCTGACGCGCGTGCGCGCCCTTTCCTCTTCGGCGCGTTTTCTGGCGTTCGCCTCGCGCTCGGCGGCGAGTTCGGCGGCCTGTCTTTCGGCCTTTTCCCTCGCCGCCTGCTTTTCGGCGAGACGGCGGCTCTTTTCCTCTCTGTCGTTCTCGGCGGCGGCCTTCGCCGCGGCGAATCTCTCCTTCAGCGAGGCGAATCCCGACCTTACCGAGGTCACGACGTACGCGGGAGTCACGCTGAAGAAGAACATCACGCAGATCGTGATCGCCGCGATCGTGATGATAGTCGAGCCCACAGGCCCGCAGATCGAGCGGATAAAGCCCCCGGCGAGGCCTCCGAAGAAGCCTCCGCCTTCAAGGGCTTTTCCGTGCGCCCAGTTGGACGTCTCGCCCGAGGTGCCGAACACCGTCCGCGCCCATACCGAAAGGGGGTATTTGGCTTCGGGGAAGGTCTTTGTCACCCAGACGCCGTGGACGAGAGAAGATATCGATATGATCGTAAGATGCGAAAGTCCCAGCTTCCATCCGACCATCTGCAGGTCCACGTATTTTCTCCAGTAGACCGCGAGATTGATCAGGATGAGCGGGATGAAATAGGCCGGCCAGCCGAAAAGGCCGCAGAAGAAGTTCCGCAGAGCCATTCCGACGACTCCCATCGGGCCGTCGGTCTTCGCGAGTATAAAGCAGGCTGCCAGAAAGACCGCGAGTATTACGAGCAGGTAGGGCATGAACTGGTGGATCATCCCCGAAGACTCCGGGACCGCCTCCAGTTTCGCGCCCTTTCCGCCGGTCTTTCCGGTATTCTTTACGGCCGCGCTGTTCTTTCCCCCCGCTTTGACGAGGCTCCTGCCGGCGCTGCCGCCGCTTTTATTGCCGTTCGACTTTTTTTCGTTAGCCAATGGTTGTCCGTCCTTTCGGATCTCAGCCCGGGCAGATCACTTTCCGAGCTTTCTCTGAATGAGTTTTGTTAGTTCCATGATCGGGATGATCAGGATCGCGAGCCCGACCGCGGTGAAGAATTCGGTCGCGCTGATATGCGTGAACCCGAAGGCTCCGCTGAGGAACGGGGTGTAAATGACGGCGACCGTCATGATCAGCGACGCCGCCAGAGAGGCCCACAGCCACCTGTTCTGGTTCTTCATCGTGAAGATCGAGGCTCTGCGCGAGCGCATGTTGAACGAGTGGAACATCTCCACGAGAGAGAGCGTGAGGAAGGCCATCGTGGTCCCGTCGGCGCTGTTCTGGATCTGAAACGTTCCGGTCTCGAGGAAATCGCCGATGAAATAGGAGACAAGCGTGATGACAGTGACTATCGCGCCCTGGAAGAAGATGTCAAACCCCATGCCGCCGGCGAAGATGCCTTCGTTCGCCTTGCGGGGCTTGCGCTTCATGATGTCGGCTTCGGGCTTTTCCAGTCCGAGCGAGAGGGCGGGGAAGCAGTCGGTGATGAGGTTGATCCAGAGCAGGTGCACCGGCTGAAGGATCTGGAATCCGAGCAGCGTCGCGAAGAAGATCGTGAGCACCTCCGCGAGGTTCGACGACAGCAGGAACTGTATCGCCTTGCGGATGTTGTCGTAGACTCTGCGTCCCTCCTCGACGGCAGCGACGATCGTCGCGAAGTTGTCGTCGGCCAGCACCATGTCGGCGACGTTCTTCGTGACGTCGGTGCCGGTGATGCCCATGCCGACGCCTATGTCGGCGGTCTTGATCGACGGAGCGTCGTTGACTCCGTCTCCGGTCATGGCGGTGATGTATCCGCGAGTGCGCCAGGCGTTCACTATCCTCGACTTGTGCTCGGGCTGAACGCGGGCGTATACCGAGTATTTTTCGATGTCCCGGATCAGGTCTTCGTCGGAGATCTCGTCGAGCTGGGCTCCGGTGATCGCCAGCTGGCCCTCTTCAAGGATCCCCAGCTGTCTCGCGATCGCCGAGGCGGTGGCCTTGTGGTCTCCGGTGATCATCACCGGCCGGATGCCGGCGCTCCTGCATTCCTCGATTGCCGCGGTGACCTCGGGTCTGACGGGGTCGATCATGCCCACGAGGCCGAGGAACACGAGGTCGTTCTCGATCGAAGGGTCGTACGACCCGGGTTCGGCGTCGTAGAGCCTAAAGCCGGCCGCGAGCACTCTGAGCGCCCTGTCAGCGAGGCCGGTGTTGGCGTCGGCGACGGCCGTCCTGTCCCCGTCGGTCATGGGAAGGGTCTTTCCGTCCTTAAGTATATATGCGCAGCGTCCGAGGACGACGTCCGGGGCGCCCGTGGTGTGCTGTACGATCTTTCCGTCAGGGCGGCGGTGGACGGTGGTCATGAGCTTGCGCCCCGAATCGAAGGGGATCTCGCCGACGCGGGGCTGTTCGGCCTCAAGCCGGTATTTGGGAAGTCCGAGCTTCGCGGCGTAGTCGACGACCGCGGTCTGGGTCGGGTCGCCTACCGATGCGGTCTCGCCCTCCCTGAGCTTCGCGTCGGTGCAGAGCGAGAGCGATTCGGCGAGGAGTTTTTCGTCGCTGCCGTAGAAGTCGACGACGGTCATGCGGTTCTGCGTGAGCGTGCCGGTCTTGTCAGAGCAGATGACCTGCGTGCAGCCGAGCGTCTCGACCGCGGTGAGCTTCCTTATCACGGCGTTGCGCTTCGACATCCTGGTCACGCCGATCGAGAGCACTATCGTCACGACGGCCGCCAGTCCTTCGGGTATCGCCGCGACGGCCAGGGATACGGCCACCATCAGCGAGCTCAGCGCGACGTCGAAGAATCTCACGCCGTCTGTGGGGCTGATGACGAAGTTGCGGAGCAGCTGCACCGCGAAGATCACGCCGCAGATGCCGAGAACGAGCCAGGTGAGTATCTTGCTGAGCTGGTTGAGCTTGATCTGGAGGGGGGTGTCCTCGTTCTTCGCGAGCGTGAGGGCGTTCGCGATCTTGCCCATCTCGGTGTTCATGCCGGTGGCGGTGACGACAGCCTTCCCGCGTCCGTAGGCGACGGTCGAGCCCATGTAGACCATGTTCTTGCGGTCGCCGAGCGGGACCTCGCCGTTGTCGGCGGGGAGCAGCTTGTCGCTGCGCTTGGTCACGGGGACCGATTCGCCGGTCAGCGCGGCCTCCTCGACCTTCAGGCTGAAGCAGTCGATGATGCGGCAGTCGGCCGGGACGGCGTCGCCGGCTTCGAGAGATACTACGTCGCCGGGAACGAGCTCCTCGCTCTTTACGATGCAGAGCTCGCCGCCGCGTATGACCTTCGACGTTGCCGCGGACATCTCCTGCAGTGCTTCGATTGCGGCCTCCGCCTTGCTCTCCTGTACGACGCCGAGCACCGCGTTGACGATGACGACGAAGAGGATGATCACGGCGTCGCTCGGGAAGAAGTCGAACTTCCATCCGTGCTCCGCCAGCTCGGTCACCGTCGAGATCAGAGCCGCGACGATGAGGATGATGATCATCGGATCCGAGAGTTCTGCGAAGAACTTTTTGATGAGCGAATCTTTTTTACCCTCGGCGAGCTTGTTGGGACCGTGTTCCGAAAGACGCTTCGCCGCCTCTTCGGGAGCCAGACCGTCCGGACTGCTCTTCTGCTCATCGATCACCGAGTCGACGGATAAGAGGTATTCCTTCCCCGATACGGGGGCCTCTTTCTCCTCGTGTTTTGCTTTTGTTTTTTCCAACTGAAAAAACCTCCTGCCCTGAAAATGTATCCGCGGCGGAGGAGAGTATGCCGATGTCGGCGGCGGCAGGGGAGACCGTACCGCCGGCGAAAAACACTTTCCCCGGCGCAGATATAAGTCTTGTCACCGGCAGCGGTGCCGGGGGACCGACCATAAGCCCGGGCAGGCTTAGTGCTGTTGACCGGTCCCGCATATGAATATGCCGACTACTCCCCTATAAAATAATATTATATCATATGCAAGGTAAAAAAGCAACTTTTTTATGGAATTGCTGTATTCCGCGCGATATTGTTCCGAAAGACAGAGAGGACTGCCGCTAAAACGGCCGGAAACCGGCTCATTCGGGGCAAAACGGCAAAAAAGCGCTTGAAAAGTTGAGGCTTTTGCTGTATTATATTATACGGTGGAATAAAATACGGGGGTGCGATGCGCCCCATGAAAAGAAGAGGAAAAGAAAATGGCAGACAAAGACATCCTGAAGATCGGCATAATCGGCTGCGGAGGTATCGCTAACGGAAAGCACATGCCCGCGCTGTCGAAACTGCCGAACGTTAAAATGACCGCATTCTGCGACATAATAGAGTCGAGGGCGCTGAAGGCCCGCGAGAAATACGGCGATCCGGACGCGCTTGTCACGACCGACTACCGCCGCGTCCTCGACGACCCGACGATAGACGTCGTTCACGTGCTGACGCCCAACCGCTGGCACTCCGGCATCACCGTCGACGCCCTCGAGGCCGGCAAGCACGTCATGTGCGAAAAGCCGATGGCCATAAACAGCGAGGAGGCCGAAAAGATGCTGAAGGCAGCCGAAAGGACGGGGAAGAAACTCACCTTCGGCTACCAGAGCCGCCAGCGTCCCGACGCCAGATACCTCAAGCAGGAAGTCGAAGCGGGAACTCTCGGCGACATCTATTTCGCCAAGGCCACCGCTCTCCGGCGCCGCGCCGTCCCCACATGGGGCGTTTTCCTCGACGAATACGCCCAGGGCGGAGGTCCGCTGATCGACATCGGCACCCACGCTCTCGACCTTACCCTCTGGATGATGAACAACTACAAGCCGAAATACTGCGTCGGCACCACATACCACAAGCTCAACAGGCAGACCGAGCAGGGCAACGACTGGGGCAACTGGGATCCCGAAAAGTTCACCGTCGAGGACTCCGCCTTCGGATTCGTCGTCATGGAGAACGGAGCGACGATCATCCTCGAGTCCTCCTGGGCGCTCAACATCCTCGACGCCAGAGAGGCGGTCACGACTCTCTGCGGCACCCTGGGCGGCGCCGACATGCTCGACGGCCTCCGCTTCAACGGCATCCGGAACAACCAGAAGTACATGTTCGTCCCGCAGCTCGAGGGCAAGGGCGCCGCGTTCTACAGCGCGTCGAAGCAGCCCAGCGCCGCCGACCTCGAGGCAAAACAGTGGATCGACGCCGTCATCAACGACGGGACGCCCTGCGTGACCCCGGTCCAGGCATTCACCGTCACCCGCATCCTCGAGGGCATCTACAGGTCCGCCGCATCGGGAGACATCTACAGATTCTGACAGCAGGAAGAAAAGGAGAAGGATAAATGAAACTCTGCGTTCTTGAAAACGTCTACGGAAACAAGACTCTCGAAGAGTCCCTGACCATACTGACCGGCCTCGGCGTGCACACCGTCGAGATAGGAGCCGGCGGATATCCCGGCAAGGCCCACTGCGACCCCGCGAAGCTGCTCGCAGATCCCGCGGCGCTCGAGGCCTGGCTCGGCGTCTTCAAAAAGTTCGGCGTTGAGATCGCCGCACTGGCCTGCCACGGCAACCCGCTCCATCCCGACGCCGCCACCGCCGCCCGCTTCGACAGCGACTTCCGCGCCGCGATCCTGCTCGCCGAAAAGATCGGCATACGCACGATAGTCGGCTTCTCGGGCTGCCCGGGCGACAGCGAGGGCTCGAAATACCCGAACTGGGTCACCTGCCCCTGGCCCGACGACTACCTGAAGATCCTCGACTGGCAGTGGAACGAGAAGCTCATCCCCTACTGGAAGGATATGGCTGCCTTCGCGCTGGCGCACGGCGTCGACCGCATAGCCTTCGAGATGCATCCCGGATTCTGCGTGTACAACCCCGAGTCGCTGCTGAAGCTGCGCGCGGCCGTCGGTCCCGTCATCGGGGCCAACCTCGACCCGTCGCACCTCATCTGGCAGGGAATGGATCCCGTCGCCGTGGCTCGCGAGCTCAAGGGAGCCATCTACCACGTGCACGCTAAGGACACCAAGGTCGACAAATACAACACCGCCCGCAACGGCGTCCTCGACACGAAGCACTACAGCGACGAGCTCGGCAGAGCCTGGGTGTTCAGGGCGGTCGGCTTCGGCAACGGCGAGAGCTACTGGAGAGACTTCATCTCCAACCTGCGCCTCTGCGGCTACGACGGAGTCCTCTCGATCGAGCACGAGGACAGCGTCATGACGAAGGACGAGGGCCTGCGCAAAGCCGTCGAGTTCCTGGCTCCGATCGTCATGACCGAGGACAAGCCCCGCACGATGAGCTGGGCGTGATCCGGAGGCGTTTTTATGCAGTATAAGACCGTAGGCATGAGCGACATCTATCCGGAGGTATCGCTCACATCGTACTGTCCCGATATGACGGCGGAACTGAAGCTCCCGCCGAGAAGGACCGTCATCGTCTTCCCGGGCGGCGGATACCACTTCCTGTCCGACCGCGAGGCCGAACCGATAGTGTTCCAGTTCATGGCGGCCGGATTCAACGTGTTCCTGCTCCGCTACAGCGTGCATCCGAGAGTGCTCGGCTGGAATCCGCTGACCGAGGCGTCGAGAGCGGTGAAATACGTCCGCGAGCACGCGGCGGAATACAACACCGACCCTGATCACATCTTCGTATGCGGCTTCTCGGCCGGCGGCCATCTCGCCGCATCTGCCGGGACGCTCTGGAACATCCCGGAGGTGAGGGAGGCTCTCGGCATCGACGGCGAAAAGGTCCCCGAGGGGATCAACAGACCGACCGGGACGATCCTCAGCTATCCCGTCATAACCGCCGGTCCATTCGCGCACAAGGGGTCGTTCAAAAACCTCTCCGGCCACGACGAACTCACCGACGAAGACATAGAGAAGTATTCGCTCGAGCTTCACGTCGACTCTTCGACGTCGCCGGCTTTCATGTGGCACACCTTCACCGACAAAACGGTCCCGGTGCAGAACAGCCTGCTCTACGCGTCGGCCCTCGCTGCCGCCGGAGTGCCGTTCGAGCTGCACATCTACCCGGAGGGACACCACGGACTCGCTCTCTGCAACGAATTCACCATGTCGGCGAATCAGGCGAACATCGTTCCGCACGCCGAAGGCTGGATCGGCCTGGCGATAAAGTGGGTCAGGGATTTCAAATGAAAAGGGCGGGAAAGCCCGTCTGCCGCCTGTTCGTCTCCGCCGCCGCGATCTTATGCGCGGCGGCGGCCCTGCTCTCGTCCTGTTCCGGAGGGGAAACGGCCGCGACGGATACCGCGGAGGCCTCTCAGACCGAGGCTTCGCCGTCCGGCATCGGGCTCGACGGATATGCCGTGATACGGCCGATGAAGGCCACCGGGCGCGAGACCGACGTCGCGGTGTCGGTGAGAAAGGCGCTCGAGGACGAGGGCCTGTCCGTGACGATCTCCGATGACTGGGTGAAGGACGTGTCGTCGCTGCCGGCCGTGGCGAAGGAGATACTCGTAGGCAACACCAACCGGCCCGAGACGGCCGGGATATCGTCGGGCCTGAAGGCCGGATGCGCCGCGGTAAGGGCCTTCCCGTCGGGGCGGATCGCGATCTACGGCTCGGACGACGCCTCTCTCGACCGCGCGTGCGCCTTCTTTATCTCGACTTTCGTCACCGGGAAAGGGAAGGACGCAGCGGTGACCGCGGGATTTGCGTGGGCGGAGGGGTCGCAGTTCCCCGTAAGCTCGCTGAAGATCGGAGGAACCGACATGCCGTCGTTCTCGCTCGTGATCCCCGACCGCGCCACGCGTGACGAGCGCTGCGCAGCGGAGATCATAGAGTCGGCGGTGAAGGAGGCATCCGGCTTCATCATGAAGACATATTCCGAGAAGAACGCGCCGGACGGCGCAAAGATATATATAGGTAACTGTTCGGCCGCGCAGGCCGCGGGGGCCGCGGCTCCCGACGGGGGATACCTCGTCAGGGCGGCGGGCGGCGGCATATACGTCTCGGGGAGCGGCGGCATGGCCGAGGCAGGGGCGAACGCCCTCCTGTCGGAGATCCTTCCCGCGGGCGCCGCCGGCGACGTCTCGTACGACTTCTCCGGCGATATCGCGGGGACGTACGCGCAGCCTGAACTGCCCGGCCTTGAAGGGCTCGGCGACATGCCCGTCGCGCTGACCGACCAGAAGAACGCCGTCGCGGCCGTGTATGACATCCTTCCGGCGCTGTCGGGCGGCCGGCCGGTGCTGAAATACACCTTCGATCCGTCGTCGTGCGGGTTCTCGACCGACAGGACCTACGGGACGAGCATCGACGAATGCAGGCTCAGATACAGCCGTACGCTCGGCAAGTATGTGATCGGCTTTACCTCGTCGGCCGGGTTCATCGGCCTTGCGGAGTACCCGTCGGGGAAGAAGATCTGGGAGACGTCGCTCGCCGGATTCGGCCCGCACTGCATCGAATACCTCCCGAACGGGACGGTGGCCGTCGCCCTGTCGGGTAACGGAGACGAGACAAGGGCCTCGGTGAGGCTCTACGCGGCGCCGTCAGGCGGAAAGTCCTCGGGATACGACTACGATATGCTCACCGGAGCGCACTCGGTGCTCTGGGACGACGTAAGACAGCTGCTTTGGGTCCTCGGATCCTCCGAACTGCGCGCCTACAGGGTATCGGGAACCGTCCGCGACCCGAAGCTCACGCGCATCACGTCTGCCGGAGCCTCGGGCAAGTGGGGCGGCCACGACCTTTCCGCGATACACGGGGAGCCCGACCTGCTCCTGATCTCCGGCGCGGGGGCCTTCGTCTACAGCAAGACGTCCGGCACCGTGTCGGACGCCCTGCCGAAGAGCTGGGGAGTCTCGGTCTCGTCGACCAAATGCCTCTGCTCGGCCGTGTACGGTGTGCCGGCCGCGACGGGGGCGTCGCGCCTGTTGCTGCTGACGCAGGCGACGAAAGTGTTCAAGGACCACGACACCGACCGCTTCAGCTGGTTCATCATGCCCGACGGCGACCTTACGTCAGCCGCGATGAAAAGCGGCACGGTCATATTCGACGGCCCGGCATTCTACAAGGCAAGGGCCTGGACGCCCGATTACTGCAGACTTGACTGACGGCGGGACACCGCCGGTCCACGGAGACTACATCATGATCATTCACGGACTGAACAGGGTGACGCTGCTCGATTTTCCGGGCAGGGTCGCCTGCACCGTATTCACCGGGGGTTGCGACTTCCGCTGCCCCTTCTGCCACAACTCCCAGCTCGTGCTCGACCCGGGCAGCGCGCCCCGCATCCCCGCGGAGGACTTCTTCTCCTTCCTGGAAAAGCGCCGCGGCATACTCGACGGCGTGGCGGTGACGGGAGGCGAGCCGCTGCTCCAGCAGGGACTTGCCGATTTCCTGCGCCGCGTAAAGGAGATGGGATTCGCGGTCAAGCTCGACACCAACGGGAACCACCCCGTGAGGTTCGGGGAGCTGCTGTCGGAGGGACTCGTCGACTACGCCGCCGTCGATATAAAGAACTGCCCCGAAAGATACGCCGAGACGGTCGGCATCGACGGCTTCGACGTCTCGGGTGTGCGCGAATCGGCGTCGATGCTCCTGTCGAAGAAATACGGGATACCCTACGAGTTCCGCACGACGGCCGTCCGCGAGTTCCACGACGCCGCGTCGTTCCGGGGGATCGCCGACTTCATCGCCGGTGCGGAGAGGTATTTCATACAGAATTTCGTCGATTCGGGCGCCGTGATAAGGAGCGGCCTGCACGGCTTCTCTGCGGAGGAGCTGGCGGTATTCGCCGACGCGGCAAGAGACAGGATACCGTCGGTCGAAGTAAGGGGAGTGTAACAGAACCCCCGGCTGACACACGCGGGAAAACGGCGGCCGCGTGTTTCGACTGACGGATGCTCCGTTCGGCGGGGCCCGCGTTACGGGCCGGCGTCCGGACGGATTTTGCCTCAGTTCCGCACATTTGGCGCAAAACCGTGTGCTCATAAGAAAAAATACTAGATGTTGTGTGCGTTTTTTGCAATTTGCCACAATATCTAGTGTTTTTTCTATTGACACGGAAGCAAATCGGATGTATAATATTGCTTGACTGCCGGCTGCGGGAGCTTTTTTGCGCGCCGGGATATAGATCCGGAGGAATTCTGATAATGTATCAGGTAGTAAAGAGAAACGGAAAGATCGCTGAATTCGATCTCTCCAAGATATCAACCGCCGTTACCAAGGCGTTCGAGGCTTGCGACAAGCCCTACACCGACGATATCATACAGCTCATATCGCTCAGAGTGACGTCGCACTTTTCCGACAAGATCACCGACGGCAGGATAGCCGTCGAGGACATCCAGGACAGCGTCGAGGCCGTTCTGGCCCAGACCGGGTACGAGGACGTCGCAAAGGCTTACATCCTCTACCGCCGCCAGCGCGAGAAACTGCGCAACATGAAATCGACCATGCTCGACTACAAGGAGATCGTCGACTCCTACGTGAAGGTCACCGACTGGCGCGTCAAGGAGAACTCGACGGTCACCTATTCGGTCGGCGGACTCATCCTTTCGAACTCGGGCGCCATCACCGCCAACTACTGGCTGTCCGAGGTCTATGACGACGAGATCGCGCAGGCCCACAAGAACGCGGACCTGCATCTGCACGACCTGTCGATGCTCACCGGCTACTGCGCCGGATGGTCGCTCCGTCAGCTGATCGAGGAGGGCCTCGGCGGTATCCCGGGCAAGATCACCTCCGCCCCCGCGAAGCACCTCGCGACCCTCTGCAACCAGATGGTCAACTTCCTCGGCATCATGCAGAACGAATGGGCCGGAGCCCAGGCGTTCTCTTCGTTCGACACCTACCTCGCGCCCTTCGTGAAAGCCGACAACCTGTCTTACGACGCCACCAAGAAGTGCATCGAGTCGTTCATCTACGGCGTCAACACGCCCTCCAGATGGGGCACGCAGGCTCCTTTCTCGAACATCACACTCGACTGGACCGTCCCGGCCGACCTCGCCGACAGACCGGCGATCATCGGCGGAAAAGAGATGGACTTCACCTACGGCGACTGCAAGGCCGAGATGGACATGGTCAACAAGGCCTTCATCGAGATCATGATCGAGGGCGACGCC
>CADCPG010000051.1 GCA_902803255.1 uncultured Ruminococcus sp.
CACCGATAGAACAAAGGCCCTGATACTCACCTTCCCCAACAACCCGACGGGCGCGATCATGACGAAGGAAGACCTCGAGGGAATAGCAAGAGTCCTGCGCGACCGCGATATCGCCGTGATCTCCGACGAGATCTACGCCGAGCTCACATACGGCAGAAGACATGAATCGATCGCTTCGCTGGAAGGCATGCGGGAACGCACCGTCATAGCATCGGGATTCTCCAAGGCTTACGCCATGACCGGGTGGAGGCTCGGATATATCGCCGCTCCGGAGCCTTTCATCGAGCAGATGCTGAAGATACACCAGTATGTGATCATGAGCGCCTCTACTCCCTCGCAGTACGCGGGACTCGAAGCTGCGCTCCACGGCGACGCAGACATCGACTATATGCGCGAGCAGTACAACTACCGCCGCAGATACATAAGGAAGCGTCTTACCGACATAGGACTTGAATCCTTCGAGCCCGAAGGCGCATTCTACATTTACCCTTATATCGGCGGATTCGGGCTCTCGAGCGACGATTTCTGCAACAGACTGCTCTATGAGAACGCATGCGCGATCATCCCGGGCACCGCTTTCGGCGACGCCGGCGAAGGATTCGCGAGACTGTCCTACGCCTATTCGGTAAAGCATATCGACTCGGCGCTCGACAGGATCGGTGAATTCGTCGACAAACTGAGAAAAGAAAAAGGCCTCTGACAAAAGATCGGCCCTGAAGTGCAAACAGCCGCGGCAATGCCGCGGCTGTTTGCGATACCGGTGATACTGTGGGATGCGCACCTTTATTTCAGCGTTACGCTGACGGTCTTCTCGTCGCCGTCGCGCCATATGAGTATCGAGATCACGTCTCCGCTTCGGTGATTCAGGAGTATTTCCCTGACGTCGTACACGTCTACTACGGCCACACCGTCGATGCTCATGATTATATCGTATACCTCGAGCTTTCCGTATGCCGACGATTCACCGCTCATTATCTGCGTGATCGCGACTCCCGTCTTTCCGGCTGTCCATTTTTCGTCGTCGCGGGTGAGCGGATACGTGTTCCCCTCGACGACGGCCGTGGCGGTGACTCCGAGGGAAACGCCCTTGACTGCCACGTCCTCTCCCGAATAACTGCCGGTGCGGCGGATCTCTTCGAGTATCTTCAGCGCGCCGTTGACCGGAATGGCAAAGCCGATCCCATCGTATTCCGCCGACAGCCGCATCGTGTTGATGCCGATGACCTCGCCCCGCATGTTGATGAGCGGTCCGCCCGAATTGCCCGGATTGAGGTTGGCGGAAGTCTGTATGAGCGTCATGGTCTTGTTTAAGAGTCCGTTCGACGAATAAATCCTGACGTTGCGGTTGATGGCAGAGATGATGCCTGACGTGACGGTCCCGGCGAACTCGAGGCCGGCGGGATTGCCGATCGCCACTACCTCCTCGCCGATGACGGCCTTGTCGGAATCGCCGAACAGCGCCGCGGAAAGGCGGTGACCTTTCGGGTCGATCTTGAGCAGTGCGAGATCCGACAGTTCGTCGCCGCCGACGATCTCGGCGTCGAGAACGGTCTGATCCGACAGGACGGTCTTGACGGTCTTCGCTCCGCTTATCACATGATAGTTAGTGACTATGTAGCCGTCCTCCGACATGATGATGCCGGTTCCGACGCCGCCGCCCTTCTCGGTCGTGACCGATACCCCGACGGTAGTGGGAATGAGCGCCTCTGCGATCTGCGGGATCGTCATCTGCTCGCCGGGGATCGCCGGCGTGATGCCAGAGCCTCCGAAGCCGGTGACGATAAGGATCGCCAAGGTGCCGAAGCAGACGGCGAAAAGACAGGTCATGATGACGGCGTAGATCAGCGTCCCCTTCCTGCTCTTTTTCTTTTCCGCTTCGCGGTCGGCCTTCAGCTGTTCCTCGAAGCTCCAGGTGTAAACAGGTCCCTGCTCCGCGTCGGGAACAGTTTCAGTCTCTTTGAGGTCTGCGGCTTCATTCGCATTGGAAGCTATTACCGTCTCTTGGGTATATGCGGTTTCAGCCGCATCTTTAACAGTTACCGTATCTTGGGAGTCTGCTGCTGTTTCTCCGGAATGGAGCGTTTCAGTCTCTTTGAGACCCGTTGCATCTTCCGCGCCGGCAGCCATTCCCGCTTCTTGCGCCGCTGAATTATCCGCGGCTGGAAATGACGCATCAGCGGCGGAACCGGTCGCACAGGATGAATTCTCTTCCGCTGCAATATTATTATTTTCAATAGGATCGACCATTTTGATTTACCTGTTCTGACTTCTGTCGGACGTGTGCGCCCTTGCGCTCGCGGCCGGCATTACGTCTCTCTCCGGCGCCGCCCGCAGATCGAAATAAAACCTGCATCCGATCCCCGGCACGCTCTCGAGCTTCAGTTCCGAACCGTGGGCATCGATTATCTTCTTTGAAATATACATCCCGAGACCGACGCCGTTTTTGTCGAGGCCGCGGGTCCTGTCGGCCTTGAAGAACCTGTCGAAGACGAACGGCTGATCCTCGTACGCGATGCCTTCGCCGTCGTTGTACACCGAGAACCTGACTGACTTTGCCGCGGGAACGGAGCCGTTCGCCGGCCCGACGTTCTCGGAAACAGAGATCTCGAGTTTTCCGCCTTCGCGCGAGAATTTCACGGCGTTGTCGATGATATTGTACATCACCTGATAGATCGCGTCGCTGTCCGCCATGACGAACATGTCATCGCGTGGGGCGTCGAAAGAGACCTCGAGCTTTTTGGCGTCGATGGCGTTTTCGAACGAGAACAGGATTATCTTGGCATTCTCGCAGATGTTGAAGGGAGTAAAGGTGAACTCGCGGTCTCCGGCCTGGATACGCGAGATGTCGAGCATCGACGACACCAGCCTCGACAGGCGGAGTATCTCGCTCTTTATGAGCCGGAGGTAGTGCTCCTCTCTGTCACGCGTGACGGCGCCGTC
>CADCPG010000052.1 GCA_902803255.1 uncultured Ruminococcus sp.
GCCGAGGCGTTCGACGTCGAGCCGCGGGAGGGCAAATGGGGCGGCGGATACTGCACCGGGTTTCCGAAATACAAGCAGCCGTTCATACTTGCCAATTTCAACGGTTCGAGCGGGGACGTAGACGTCATAACACACGAATTCGGTCATGCGCTGGCGCAGAATTTCGTATACCAGGAGGGCGATCCCGACCTCGACGTTGGCGGAATGGAGACCGCCGAGTGCCATTCGATGTCGATGGAGTTCCTGTGCTGGAAGTACACAGAGAAGTTCTTCGGTCCGCTCTCCGACGCCTACCGGAAGAAGCATCTGCTGTCGGCTCTCTCGTTCATCCCCTACGGGACGATAGTAGACGAGTTCCAGCACGAGATCTACGCTCATCCCGAGGCGTCACCCGCTGAGCGCAAGCGCATCTACCGCGGCCTGGAGGCGAAATACAGGCCGTATCTCGACTGGTCGGGAATTCCCTATCTCGAGGAAGGCACTAGATGGCAGTACCAGATGCATATCTATGAGTCGCCGTTCTACTATATCGACTACTGCCTTGCACAGACCGTGGCGCTGTGGTTCCTCGTCAAGAGCCGCGAGGATTACGACGGCGCGCTGAAGGACTACCTGACTCTCGTCCGGACCGGCGGACAGAAGTCCTTCCCCGAACTGCTCGCCGACGCCGGCGTGCCTTCTCCGTTCGAGGAGGGCAGCCTGAAGAAACTGGCCGGCGAAGTGCTGAAGATAGCAGAAACGCTGAAGTGACGGAAATGATCGCCTGTTCCGCGGAACAGGCGATCATTTGCTATGATATCAGAGATGCTTCCCGGCAGCGCCGGCGTCGGCTCATGCATCGGCTGCTTTTTTCAGGAAAAAGATACCGCCGATATCTGTCGGGACACCCCCGCAGAGAGGACGCACGCGCGTCCCGTGTTCGCCGCAGAAGTCGAAGAAGCGGCGGCAGTCGGGATGGAGCGAAAAGTCACCGACGGTATACAGGATATCGCCGCAAAGTCCCGACGTCCCTCCCGGAAATCCCCCGAGGCCGCCGTCGTGATCTCTGTCGTAAGGCGGGAGAGAAATGTATCCCGGTCTTATCAGAAGACAGGATATGCCGCGCGACGAAAGAGCCGCGAAGATCCCGCGGTCGGACGTCACGGCGGAACCGTCGGAAAGGGCGATGACGGAGCAGGCGGCGTATCCCTGATTCACGTCTATGATCCCGTATCCCGATGCCGCGGCTTCGTCGAGAAGAACACCGGACGTCGAAGCTGTCCTGCATATTAGGCTCCTGCCGCAGAATCTGGCGCAAAGGCCGGTGTCGTGTGGATATACGTCCTCCGCCCGACGCGGCTCGAGCAGCAGTTTCCTTCCCGTTGCGCGGCATAAGGCGTCGACTGTCTCTTTAGCTGCTCCGAAGTAATGATCCTCCCTGACGACGGCCGCTCCGTCGGGGAAGGCGGCCGAGAGATCAGCGTGGTCCGAGACCGAGACGGGAAGACGCGGATCCGCGGGAAGAACGGCTGTATCGAAAAGGTCGCGAAGAAGCGCGAGAGCGGCATCCGGGATCCCTGGGCCCGTCACCGCCGTGTATTCGGAATTGCGTTCCATCTCAATAATTGTCGTTTGAAAAAACAGCGGGCCGCGGAAGGCGGCCCGATATTATAAACAGAATGCCGGTCGGCGTCAGCCCTGCTTTTTCATAGTGCGCAGGCAACGCGCACAGATGCTGACTGTCTTTACGGTTCCGTTTTCATCCACTTTGACTTTGCGGATGTTCGGCTTCCATGCTCTGTTTGTTTTGCGGTGGGAATGGGATACGTTATTGCCGAACACGACACCTTTACCGCAAATGGCACATTTCGCCATGACTGACACCTCCTACGGAAATAATAAACACAACTTTGCGTGCAACAGCAGAAATTATACCACAATATCATATTTTTTGCAACAGTTTTTTCGAAAAAACGTCAAATTTCGCCGAGTTTCGCCGATTTTTCCCCGGTATCGGCCGTCCGGGAGTCCGGCAGGGGCAAGACTGCGCGAAAAAACGCTTCTTTCCTCTTGACCTGCAGAAAGTGTTGTAGTATAATAATATATAATTATTGTTAACATCGGGCACCCGCGCCGTGAAAGGAAGGGTCAGTATTATGTATATGAACACGAAAAAAGAACTCAATCTTAAGAATCTGCTTCTGCTGTTTCTTGCGCTTGTGGTCCTCTTTATACCCACTTACATAGCCATAACCAGCTATTATATCAACAAGAAGGATTCCCCGGGATATTCTTCCTCCACGGTAATGGAGATCACCGATCCCGACGGAAGGAAATACAGCTACACCGCCGGCGGCGGCGACGAATCGAAAGAGATGTTCGCCATCTTCGAATCCACCAGGAAGAGCTCCTCGTCGGCCGCCTCTCTTCCCGCCTCCATCAGCGGTACCGATTTCCTTCTCGTCACATATACCACCGACTACGACGATCCCGAGATAGAAACGAAGACCGAGAGCTACCAGTACTACTTCTCGACCGACAGCTCCGCCTGCTATTACAAGGACCCCGACGGCAAGACGTTCAAGATCGCCGGCAAGGACGCTGAATCGTTCCTCTCAAGCAACTGCGCGATATACCTCTACAAGGACGCGGCTCCCCCCGTGCTTACTGTCTCGGGAGACAAGGTCATAAGACCCTCTCAGCTCAACTGGTACTACCTCAGCGTAGGCAACGAATACAAGTCCTTCACCGATTCGGGCACCAACAGCGAGTCGCTCTCGTATGACGTCGGCAACACCCTTGACTTCAAATTCTCGACCGACCCCGGCGTATGCACGCTCAAGGTCTACAACGGTTCAGAACTGCTTTACGACGGCGCTTACAACAACCTAGGAAGTCTCGACCTCAAGCGCAACAGCAATCTAACATTCAACATGCAGGCCGAATGGCCGAAGACCGACGGATGCCAGTACTACGGCTCCGCGAACTATGTTTTCGGCGCCTCCATTACGGCTCCGGCCGAGTTCGTGCTCGGACAGAGCGAGATCTACCAGGGCGAGTTCGCCGTGATCGGCGCCGTCAATATCACCGACATCTCGGGGATCACCTTCAACTGCTCTCCCGCTCTCAACTACAACCCCGTCTTCTATTCCGACGGCGCCTTTACATACGCTCTGATCCCGGTGAGCTACGGCCTCAGCACCGGAGAATACACCATCACGATCGGCTACGGCGTAACGACGCAGACGCTGAATCTGAAGGTCAACTCCTTCAGATACGGATACAAGGACAGCAATCTCTCGGTCTCCAAGGCCCTTATAGACTCCTGCTACAGTCCTGAAGACATAGCCGAATACAACGAACTCGTAAAGAAGATCTGCACTCAGCCCGAATACTCTGTCGCTACAGGCAGATACTTCAGCGGAGCGTTTCTCGATTACCAGAACAAGAATCTGCTGACAGCCGCCGGTGCCAAGCTCGTGCTCGGTTTCGGCAGAAACGTAAAGCTCACCAATGCCACCGGAATGTCGTTCGAGCATACGGGTATCGACTTTGAAGTCGATGCCGGCGTCGACGTGCCGGTCATGAACAAGGGCAAGGTCGTATACACCGGAAACTGCGACGTACTCGGCACCTTCGTGGTAGTCGATCACGGGCTCGGACTCAAGAGCTGGTATGCTCACCTCAGCTCGGTCAGCGTTGCCGTCGGAGACACCCTCACGTCGGGACAGATAATCGGCAAGACCGGCAAGACCGGACTCACCCTCGACAAGCGGCTCCACATCGGCCTGACTGTCGGCGAAGTCCCCGTGGCTCCCTACGCGCTCTGGGAGAATTCCGTCGTTATACCGACTTTCGGCTGAACGGTATCCTCCGGCTCCGGGATACCTCCCGGAGGGTAGCACGCGTCACCCGAGCGGTGAAACGTGATACAGGACATCGTTAATGATCAATCCGGACGGCCGGATCAGTAAGAAACAAGGACGGAACGATAAATGATAGTTGCTCTTGAAGAAGCAAAATACAAACTGCAGAACTTAAGACCCGTGATCGACGAACTGGCGAGCGCTCTGCGCATCGACGAGCTGAAGGAGGAGATCCCGAAACTCGAGTCAAAGACGCTCGAACCTGACTTCTGGTCCGACAATGACACCTCGTCGAAGGTGCTGCAGCAGATAAAACAGTACAAAGATACCGTCGCCGGATACGAAGCTCTCTCTTCGAGGCTCGACGACGCCATCGCGCTGGCCGAGCTCGCCATAGAGGAAAACGACGAGGCGTCGGTCCCTGATGTCGAGGCCGAACTCGCCGCGATAACCGCAGAGGAGGAAAAAGAGCGCGTCTCGGTACTCCTTTCGGGCGAATACGACCGTAACAACGCCATAATCTCATTCCACCCCGGAGCGGGCGGCACCGAGGCCCAGGACTGGGCGCTCATGCTCTACCGCATGATAACCCGCTATTGCGAGAAAGTCGGATTCAGGGTAAAGCTCACCGACTGGCTCGACGGCGACGAAGCCGGAATTAAGAGCGCGACTATATTCGTCGAAGGCATTAACGCATACGGATATCTCAAGAGCGAGAACGGCGTGCACAGACTCGTGCGCATCTCGCCCTACGACGCTGCCGGAAGGCGTCACACCTCTTTTGCATCGATCGAGGTCATGCCCGAATTCGACAAGCTCGACGACGTCATCGTCCGCGAGGAGGATTACGACTTCATCCCCTTCCATTCGAGCGGTGCCGGCGGACAGAACGTAAACAAGGTCTCATCAGCCGTGCGCCTGGTTCACCACGCCACCGGGATCGTCGTGACCTGCCAGACCGAGCGTTCGCAGCTCCAGAACAAGGAGACTGCGATGAAGATGCTGAAGTCGAAGCTTATGGAGATCAAGATCCGCGAGCGCCTCGATACGATCGAGGAGATCCAGGGTAACAAGACCAATATCGAATGGGGCAACCAGATAAGGTCATACGTCTTTATGCCCTATACGCTCGTGAAGGACAACAGGACCGGCTACGAGACCGGAAACATCACCGCTGTCATGAACGGCGAACTCGACGGATTCGTCAACGCTTATCTGAAATACATCTCTCATCCCGGCGAAAAGGACAAGAACTGACCTAGGAGGCACAGTCTCAATGAAACTCATCAAAAATGACCGCCTTGGAAAGATACTCAAGTATTTTTCGGCTGTCTGCATCTGGCTCACCATCAACCTATCCATTCTTAAGGTCTTCCAGCACTACGAGAGGCAGGAAGCCGAAGCCAGAAGGATCGAAAAACGCCGCAGGGCGTTCACTGCCGTGATCTCCGCCCTGGGACTTGCGTTCGGCGGACTTGCCCTCCTTCAGCTTGTGATCAGATACATCAAGAGGCTTCGCGGAGGTTATCTGTTCGATCTGTTCGACAGGGACAAATATGACATTATCGACCCCGAGGCCGACGGGGACTTCGGTTCGGCAATGCGCGACGAACTGAAGCGGACCGATTCCGACAGCGATCAGCACAAAGCCGCCGCCGCATCGGTCCCGGTCGACGAAGAAGCCACCGAGAACGACCTCGGCTGAGAAGAATATGATACAGCCCCGGGAGCGGAAGCTCCCGGGGCTGTATCATATAACAGATCAGTTGTCCGAATAGACCCTGAAGTCGGAATATCCTTCGGCCTCAAGCTGCCTCTTCTGGAATCCGTAGTTCTTCATCTTGGCGGTGACGAGGACTCTTCTTCCTTCCGACCGCAATCTGGCGGCGTCGGATAACATCTCGAGCGTCTTTCCCTCGGAAAGACCCTTCTCGGCCAGCAGGACGGCGTCGTCCTCCCTGCCGGGTACTTTGTACCCCATGTCGGAGAGAGCGCCCACAATGCGCTCAAATCCGAGCGAGAAGCCGCACGCAGGCACGTTCTGCCCGGTGAACTTGCCGAGCATCTCGTCGTACCTTCCGCCTCCGCCCACCGAGTATCCGTAGCCGTCCATCGTGATCTCGAAGATCGTGCCGGTATAATATGACATGCCGCGAACGAGTGACGGATCGAACACTATCGAGAACCCGCCTCCCGCTGCGGCCGCAGAAGCCTTCATGACGGTATCGAGGTCCCGGGCGATCCGCGCCGTTTCCTCGCCGCCGATCCTGCCGGCGAATCCGAACAGGTCCGCGTTGCCTTCTCCGCCGTAAAGTCCGGTCATCCGCCGGACGGCATCCGGATCGAAACCCGACTCCAGGAGCTCGTTCCTCACGCCGTCGATACCGATCTTGTCGAGCTTGTCGAGTATGATGAACACCCTGTCGTAGGACTCGGAATCGAATCCGCTGTATGCCGCGGCGGCCTTGAGGAGCCTTCTGTCGTTGATCCTTATCGTAAAGCTGCCGAAGCCCAGCTTACCCAGAACGCCGGCGGTAGTTGAGATGAGCGTGATCTCGGCCAGCGGAGAACTGTCCCCGAGGATGTCTATATCGCACTGGGTGAACTGGCGGAATCTGCCCTTCTGCGGCCGGTCCGCCCTCCAGACATTGCCTATCTGCATTGCGAGGAAAGGCGACGGGAGCTTCGACGCGTTATTGGCGTAATACCTGGCAAGCGGGACCGTCAGGTCGTAGCGCAGACCGCTGTCGCACAGGTCGGCTCCTGATTCCTCGGCTCTGGCGAGCTCCTCTCCGCGCTTCATGATCCGGAAGATAAGCTTCTCGTTGTCTCCGCCGTTCTTCCCCGTGAGGTTCTCGATATGCTCGACAGACGGTGTCTCGATCCTCGAGAAGCCCGATGCCGCGTAGCCCTCGGAGATGATGTTCTTCACATATTCGCGGAGCGCTGTCTCGCCGGGAAGATAGTCGTTCATTCCCTTGGTGGGTGTCTTGATCAGTTTCATGACTGTTTTCCTTGAATAAAAATGGTGCCGGCGGCGGGGGTCGAACCCGCACGGAGTATTGGTCCAACGGATTTTGAGTCCGTCGCGTCTGCCAGTTCCGCCACGCCGGCGCATAAGATATCGATTTTCGATATAATATTATATCACATTTGTCTCGCTAAATCAATATGCCGCCGGTCCTGAACGGGCCGGCGGCAGAATATACATACCGATATCTGGATATCAGAAGCAGCCCTGAGCCATCATAGCGTCGGCGACCTTCTTGAATCCGGCGATGTTGGCTCCTGATACGAGATCGTATCCGAGTCCGTATTCCTCCGCGGCTTCGGCCGACACCTTGTGGATATTGATCATCATTCTGTGAAGCTCGGCGTCGACCTGCTCCGCAGTCCAGACGAGCCTCTCGGAGTTCTGAGCCATCTCGAGAGCCGATACGCCGACTCCTCCGGCATTGACGGCCTTGGAGGGAGCGACTACCATCGTGCCGAGTCCGCGCATATAGTTGAGAGCCTCGTTCGAAGTGGGCATGTTGGCGACTTCGATGTAGTATTTCGCACCGCTTCCCACGATCTGTTCGGCTTCTTTCATCGCGACTTCGTTCTGCGTCGCGCAGGGCATGTAGATATCGCCCTTGACGCCCCACGGCTTCTCGCCCGGATGGAATTCGGCTCCGAACTTTTCGGCGTAGGCGGCAAGTCCGTCCTTCATTCCGGCGGTGCGCATCCTGTAGACGAAATCGACCTTCTCATCGGTCGTGATGCCGGCGGGGTCGTATACGTATCCCGCTCTGCCCGAGATCGTCACGGGGACGGCTCCTAACTCGGCGAGTTTCTTCACAGCTCCCCAGGTCACGTTGCCGTAGCCAGAGAGGACGACCTTCTTGCCCTTTATGTCGTCGCCGGTGTGCTTGAGAACTTCGCACAGATAGTAAACGGCGCCGTAGCCCGTCGCTTCGGGACGAATGAGCGAGCCGCCGTAGGAGAGGCCCTTGCCGGTCAGAACGCCGTTTTCGAATACGCCCTTGAGACGTCTGTACTGGCCGTACATGAAGCCGATCTCACGTCCTCCGACGCCCATGTCTCCGGCGGGAACGTCGATATCGGGACCGATGTAACGGTAGAGCGCGGTCATGAAGCTCTGGCAGAAACGCATGACTTCGGCGTCGGACCTGCCGGCGGGATCGAAGTCGGAACCGCCCTTTGCTCCCCCGATGGGAAGTCCGGTCAGGCTGTTCTTGAAAGTCTGCTCAAAGCCGAGGAACTTGATTATGCCCTGGTTGACGTTCTTCTGGAAGCGGATGCCGCCCTTGTAGGGACCGATGGCACCGTTGAACTGACATCTCCAGCCTCTGTTGGTATGCCAGTCGCCGTTATCGTCCTGCCAGACGACTCTGAACGTGAACATCCTCTCGGGCTCGACCATCCTGCCCATCAGATCGACCTTCTCGTATTCGGGATGACGGTCAATGACGGGTTCGAGCGACGTCAGAACTTCGGATATGGTCTGATGAAATTCGGGCTCGCCGGGATTCTTCCGCACGGCCTCGTCATAGACCTTTTTCAGATAGGCGTTTTTAAACTCCATCTTTTTGTCTCCTTATGTGATAAAAATTTTTGCCATGATAATCAATACCCGAAAATTTTACTATTTTTCCGCCAATTTGTCAAGAGGAAATATGGCGAAAATGAATTTATTTGACGAAAAAATTTCATATTCGGGGCATATCGGGCAAAAAACAGCCGCATAATGAAATTTATCCGTCATCCCGTATTCGGGAACATCCATTATGCGGCTTGTATGTTCAGGTCAGAAATCGAGTTTGTCTCCGTTCAGGACGGCTTCTTCGAGCCTTTCCCCGGCGTAGCGGAGCTTCAGCGAAAAGAAGGGGACGTCGCGCGAGAGCAGGTCGAGAAAGATCCTGTCTCCCTCCCACTGCGGGAGCGTCCGGAACACATCGGATCCGATCCAGGCCGTTATACCCTCGTCGGTTCTGCGCAGCTCCCCGGTGAAACCGTCTGCGTCGAAGAGATGCATGTATTCGGTCTCGCATACATCGGATACGAAAGTGACGATACCCCGGTACCGGTAGGATGTGAGAGTGAGCCCGGTCTCTTCGAATACCTCGCGGAGCACGCAGTCCTCGGGGCTCTCCCCCTCCTTGAATTTTCCTCCGAAGCCTATCCACTTCCCGTAATTCGGGTCTATCTCCGGAAGTCCGTCATATTTCCCTTCCCGGCCGCGATTTTTGTATCTGTATGCACGGTTGAGGAGGAGATAATCGCCGCCGCGTTTTATATAGCAAAGCGAAGAGTTTATCATCTGTCTACCTGATAACGGGTATGAGATCCTTCAGCGAATCTATCCTGTATTCCGGAGTATAGGAGTCATAGAAGTGATCGGGATCAAGAAGGCAGCCGTGTATTCCCGCGGCAATTCCGCTCTCGAGGTCGATGTCCCTGTCTCCTACGATGATCGCGCTGTCGCGGTCGATGCCGTATTTTTCGATAAGGATGAGGACGCCGTCGGGCGCGGGTTTTCTCGGGATCTTATAGCTTCCGTCGACGGCGCCCGTGACGTATCTCGAAAGCTCCCATATGTCCATCATCTTTCCGACGATGCTGCCTGAATGTGTGAAGATGAAACTGCGTCCACCCGAGTCACTTATGAACTTCAGCAGTTCTCCGGCGTGTTCGACCGGCTTCTGACAGAGCGGAGCCATCGAGTCATGGACTTCATGGAACTCGGCCGAGATCTCTCTGTACGGGATCCCGAAATCGTAAGCTCCGATGGCGGTCCCGACCGACACCTTGAGCTTCGAGTAGACTGACTCGTAAGTGTCGTGTATGCCGTGCCTGTCCATAACGGTCAGCAGTGCCTCGGTGAAAACGGGATAGGTGTCAGACAGCGTCCCGTCGAAATCAAATATAATGTCCCGGTATCTCATCATTCTCCGTCCCCGTTCCCGCTTCCGCCGTTCCGGCCGGCGTCACGTTCCTTCTGCTTCTCTTTTCTGATCTCGCGATCCTCAGGATTTTCCGGTATGAAGAGCTTCGAGAACCGGATATCCGACAGGCCGAAGGCGAAAGCTGCGAAGGCGACGAGCAGCGAAGGGGCGACGACGGCGAAGTGAGCCCACCACATGGTGTTCATCGGAACGTCGCCGATCCGTGTGGCGAGGATCCCTGTCCAGGCTCCCTGAAGAAAAAGATGGACCGTATGCGCTACCGTCCCTGCCCTGAATGCGAACGTCCCCTCGGGAGCCAGCGTCAGCATGCCTACAAAGCAAAGGAGCAGGTTGGGCGAGTTTGCTGCAAGACCGATATACAGTCCCTTCTGAGGCTTTGCCGTCTCTCTTCCGCCGCCGACCCTTATCCTGTCCTCGGCGCCCAGCTTGAAGCAGTCCGAATATACCATGAACAGGTAGAATATCACCGCGCCGATGCATGCGGCGATCTGAAGCGGCCTCGATTTGCCCGTGGCGATCGAAAGAGTCAGACCGAAGATCGCGAACACGCACTGCGTTATGAACAGCTTTACGGCGCTGTATGAGTATCTGTGCCAGAATTCCTTCATTGAAATACCTCCGAATCATTCTATAATATTATAGCTTATTTCCGGCCGATTTTCAACATGAAGGAGAAGAAATAATCGTTCACTTCCTTTTTCACGCAAATAAATGCCGCTTTGTGCTCCGAATCGTACGAAAAACAGTTGTATTTTGCGCAAAAAAAAGGTATAATAATATAAATGTAATTCAAACTCCGGAGGCAATATGAGCACAGAATACAATCCGGACGAGTATTCGGAGATCCTGCGGGATTTCGCCAACTACAAGGCGGTGATCCAGGGGTGTTCGCCCCGCACTATCAACGAGTACATGCTCGACATCCGGTCCTTCTGCCGCTTTCTCAAGGCAAAGAAGAAAGGGGTAAAGTACACGCCCGAAGAAGGCGAAGACTTTCCCGTATGCGACATAGGCACCGATTTTCTCGCCGCGGTGAAGCCGTCAGACATATACGACTTTCTCTTCTTCTGCGAGCGGGTATGCAAAAACGCTCCGGCCGCCAGAGCCAGAAAGCTGTCAGCTATCAAGGGGCTGTACAAATACCTCACGGTCAAGAGATCACTGATCGACGACAACCCCGCCGCCGACGTCGAATCGCCGAAGAAGAGGCAGTCGCTCCCGAAGTTCCTGACATACGAGGAGTCGGTGAAGCTTCTCACGACGGTAAGGAACGACCCGACGGCCAAACCGCCTTCCGCCGCGCTCCGCAACTACACCATAATCACTCTCTTCCTCAACTGCGGTATGCGTCTGTCGGAACTGACCGGAATCAACATGTCAGACATCGACAGGGAGTTCAGGTCGGTCAGGGTCATCGGGAAAGGCAACAAGGAGAGGATCATATACCTGAACGACTCCTGCCGGTCGGCGCTCGAGGAGTATCTTCCGGTCAGGATGTCGGCTGAATTCACCGGAACGCGCTGCAATGCCCTTTTCCTCTCATCGAGGGGCGAGCGCATGAGCAACAGAGCCGTCCAGTGGACCGTCGACAAGTACCTTGAGATGGCAGGTCTGGGATACCGTCACCTGTCGGTGCACAAGCTGCGCCACACGGCCGCAACGCTCATGTATCAGAAGGGGGGCGTCGACGTCAGGGTGCTCAAGGAGATACTGGGGCACGAACAGCTCAATACCACTCAGATATACACTCACGTGTCGAACACCGAGATAGAGGCCGCGATGGCGAAAAACCCGCTCGCGGAGCTGTCGATCCCGAAAGAGCCCGCTCTCGATGCGACCGGGGGAAAGGCCTCCGGGGCTCCGGGATCGGGAAGTGATGCCGGAAACTCCGGCGATGACGCAAATAATCAGGAACAGGGATAAACGGAATGGCAAAAGAATCGGAACTTGAACTCAAGAATTTCTCGCTTATATACCCCGACGAGGCATCTCTCGAGCGGCACTACGAGTCGAAGGACAGACCTGACATTTCGGATTTCGTCTCGGATGAGCTTGGCCTTTCCGAGATATTCAATCTCAAGAACGGGTCGCTGGCTGAATTCTTCACAGTCGATCAGAAGGTGATCGAATACCGCGCAGAGACGTTTCAGGACATGCTCGACAACCCCGGGCTCATCAAGACGCTGAACAACCTTCTGCCGATACTCAACGACATCATGGAGCTTCGCAGGCTGGAGGCCGACAGCGGAGACACCAACGACTATCTGTCGTCGATCACAGAGATCGAGCTTTATATCTCTTCGGTCGATACGCTTGACGACGGTCTGAACTCGGTACGCGACGGCATTAAGGGGGCAGGATTCCGCAGGCTGCTCGACTATATCAGCGAACTTGCCGAGTCCGACTACTACAGCGAGCTCAACGAGCGGCTTTTCGAGCTCACCAAGCGCGTCAGAGACATAAGAAGCGTTACGGTAGGGGTCAACCTCGACGCGCAGCTGAGGCCCGCGGAAGCCGGCGTACTGTCGATCAATCCCGAACAGTTCAGATCGGGCGACGTCATCGAGAAGATCCTCAGACTCAATTTCAAGAACGACGAATACACCTGCATCGCCTCACTCGTGCCTTTCGGAAAGAAGGAGAGCGAGAACCGCAAGGCGGCTCTCTCAAACGCCTTCAATTCGGCTATCAACGAAGTATACCGTTCGTCGCTCCGCTCGTGGAAGAAGATCATACAGCAGTATGTCCTCGAAAAGACAGACTTCCTACTCAATCTCGTCCCCGAGATCGAATTCCTCATCAAGGGCACGAGGCTCATGCAGCAGCTGAAGGAGCGCGGATACAGCCTTTGCTACCCCGAGATCGCTCCGGCATCGGAATGCGCCTTCGAGGCATACGGACTTTACAACCCGCAGGTGGCTCTCAAGATCGGTGATGAGATCGTCCCCAACGACCTCGTCTTCGACGACAAGGCCAGGATATACGTGCTCTCCGGGCCCAACAGAGGCGGCAAGTCCGTCATCACGTGCGCCCTGGGGATCGCCCAGGCGATGATGCAGCTGGGACTTCCGGTTCCCGCCGAAAGGGCAAGGATCTCTCCGGCCGACGGGATATTCACACACTTCCCCACCGGCGCCGACGACACCATCGACAAGGGCCGTCTCGGCGAGGAATGCGCAAGGCTGGGACAGATCTTCGAACGGGTCACCGAGCATTCCCTCGTCCTGCTCGACGAATCGCTCTCGTCGACCGGCGCCTTCGAGGCGTCCTACATTGCCGCGGAGGTCCTTGAGGGCTTCTCGGCCGCCGGCTGCCGCACCCTCTTCTCCACCCACCTGCATGAGCTCTCAGCCTTCATACCCGAGATCAACGCCCGCTCCGCCGAATACGGAGGCAAGCCGATCGACACTCTGGTCGCCGGCATGGATTCGGGAAAACGTTCGTTCAGGATATACCGCACCAAGCCCGACGGAAAGAGCTACGCCCGGGACATCGCGTACAAATACGGCCTGTCCCACGATTCCATCATAAGCAAGATCAATTCACAGAAGACCGGTCCGGATATGAACGGCTGACCGGAACGCAGCGAGGTATAAAAAATGGATTACAGTTTACTCAATCTGCTTGAAACAGACGCGAAACTCACCGACGAACAGATAGCCGCGATGCTCGGCAAGGAGACCGGCGATATAAAGAAGATGATCACCGAATTCGAAAAGAACGGGACGATCCTCGGATACCGTACGCTGATCGACTGGGACAGGACCGACAGAGAGTACGTCACCGCCCTGATCGAAGTCAAGATCACCCCGCAGCGCGACATGGGCTTTGACAAGGTCGCCGAGAAGATCTACAACTATCCCGAGGTCAAGAGCGTGTATCTGATGTCGGGAGGCTTCGATCTCGCCCTGTTCATCGAAGGCAAGACGATGCGGGACGTAGCCTACTTTGTGGCTCAGAAGCTAGCCCCCATCGAGTTCGTCATCTCGACGGCCACGCATTTCGTCCTCAGAAAATACAAGGACAACGGCGTCATCTACGGCCCTTCATCCGACGCCGAACTTGAGAGAGGAAACTGCAACTGATGTCGTCACCTGATTATTCGAAACTGCTCTCCCCGAAGGTCTGCGCGCTTAAAAAATCGGGGATACGCAAGTTTTTCGATCTGCTCGACACGATGGAGGGCGTTGTCGGACTGACGGTCGGCCAGCCCGATTTCACGACCCCGTGGCATATACGCGAGGCCGCCGAGACGAGCATCGACGAAGGAAAGACATACTATACTTCGAATGCCGGACTTCCGCGCCTGCGCGACGCCATAGCCGGATATCTCGACCGACGGTTCGGACTCCGGTACACCCAGTCGGAGATAATCACCACGGTGGGAGGCAGCGAGGCGATAGACCTGGCTATCCGCGCGATCGTATCGCCCGGCGACGAGGTCATCGTACCCGAGCCGTCGTTCGTTTGCTACAAGCCTCTCGTTATCATGGCCGGAGGAACTCCGGTCACCGTCACGACCAGGGTCGAGGACAGTTTCAAGCTCACTCCCGAAGCGCTGGAGGCGGCTATCACCGATAGAACAAAGGCCCTGATACTCACCTTCCCCAACAACCCGACGGGCGCGATCATGACGAAGGAAGACCTCGAGGGAATAGC
>CADCPG010000053.1 GCA_902803255.1 uncultured Ruminococcus sp.
AATGTTTCACATCCTCGTCGTAGACGACGACAAAAACACAAGGAAATACCTGAGCGCGGTGCTCGAGGCCGAGAACTACACCGTATCGACGGCCGGAAGCGGAGAGGCCGCGCTGTCGCTCATGGAGAGCGAATACATCGATCTCGTCATAGTCGACATAATGATGCCGGGCATGGACGGCTACGAACTGACGAGGATACTGCGGCAGAACAACGCCGAACTGCCTATCCTCATGGTCACCGCGAAGCAGCTGCCCGAGGAGCGCCACGAGGGGTTCATCGTCGGCACCGACGACTACATGACGAAGCCGATCGACGACTACGAGCTGGTGCTGCGCGTCAGGGCCCTGCTGCGCAGGGCGAAGATCGCATCCGAGAAGAGGATAGTCATCGGCGGCGTCACCGTCGACTACAGCAGCATGACGGTCACGGGACACGGAGAAACGCAGGAGCTGCCGCAGAAGGAGTTCATGCTGCTGTACAAACTCCTGTCGTACCCCGGAAAGATCTTCACGCGGATACAGCTGATGGACGAGATATGGGGAGCCGAGAGCGACACCGGATGGGAGACCGTCACGGTGCACATCGGCAGGCTGAGGAAGAGATTCGAGGGCTGGGAGGAGTTCGAGATAAAGTCGGTCAGAGGCCTCGGATACAAGGCGGTGAGGAAACTGCAATGAAAATGACAAAAGCGGAACGGCGACGCCGCGTGGCGATGACGCTGGTATACTCGGCCATAGTGCTGCTCGTGCTCCTCGTGACGGTGGTCATCGTGGCTCTCGTCACTATGTATCTCATAAAGCGGGGGACGCTGAGGATGGGCGACGTCGAGCTTGACACCTGGGGCATCATCCTCACCATGCTGCTCTCCAGCCTCGTTATCGGAGCCGGAATCGCGTACGTCTCGACGAGGTTCTCGATGCGGCCCTTCACCAAGGCTCAGATCACACTCGACAGACTGGCCGCGGGAGACTATTCCGCAAGGCTCCAGTTCAGAGGTCCGTACAAGCATATCCCCGGCATGCACGACCTAGCCGAGAGCATCAACAAGACGGCGAGGGAGCTCGAGAACACCGAGATGCTCCGCTCCGACTTCATCAACAATTTCTCGCACGAATTCAAGACGCCGATCGTATCGATAGCCGGCTTCGCGAGGCTCATAAAGCGCGGGAACCTGTCTCCCGAGAAGGAGAAAGAGTACCTCGACGCGATCGAGGAGGAGGCGACGAGGCTGTCGCGCATGGCGACGAACGTGCTCAGCCTCTCGCGCGTCGAGAACCGGACCATACTGACCGACGTCCGCCGTTACGACCTGTCGGAGCAGCTGCGCACCGCGATGCTCATGCTCGAGGGAAAGTGGACGAAAAAGCATATCGAGCCGGTGCTGCCGGCCGAGGAGTATTACGTCGAGGCGGAAGAAAAGCTCTGCGAACAGGTGTGGATAAACCTCTTCGAGAACGCGATAAAGTTCTCGCCCGAATACGGGACAGTCGAGGCGAGCATAGTCCAGACGCCGAAGGAGACGTCGGTCACGGTGTCGAATCTCGGCGATCCGATACCGGCCAGCAAGGCCGCGAGGATATTCGACAGGTTCTACCAGGGCGACGAGTCGCACGCGACCGAGGGCAACGGCATCGGCCTCGCCGTGGTGAAGAAGATCGTCGACCTCCACGGCGGGAGCGTGCAGGTGAGCTCGCACGGCGAGCGCGTCTATTTCACCGTGACCCTCCCCGCGGGACACGGCTCCTCCGCGAGGGGCCGCCGGTGACTTTACCTCCGGCGTCTGCCGGTACCCGGCCGGGATCATTCAAGCGCCGTGAACCGAATAACACGCCGGCTCCGTCAGCTTACGGGGCCGGTTTTTCATTGTTTTCTGCCGCGACGGACGAAAAAAGCGTGTTTGTTTCGTTTCGGTTTATAAAAATAAGTATAATACTGCCGTTATGAGCCGGGACCCGCCCTCCGCGCAGGAGCGCGGGAGGAGAGCCGGGGCTTGCCGCTCCCGGGTCTGCGACCCCGCCCGGGCATCTGACCGAAACAACATAAAAACGTATACAGTCCCGCCAAAACGGAGGAAAAACAGATGAGAAAAGTCAAGGTCATCACCGATTCATGTTCGGACCTCACGCCCGAACTCATGGAAAGATACGGCATAGACTACGCGAAAATGAATACGGTCTACGGGGGAAAGGCGTCCCCCGCCGATCTCGCGTGGACTCCCGAAGACGTCCGCGCCCTCTACGGGATCATGAGAGAGGGGAACAGGGTCACGACGACCCAGGTGCCCGCCGACGAGTTCGACCGCGTGTTCAGACACTGGCTCGGCGCCGGGTACGACATCGTTTACGTCGGCTGCTCGTCGAAGCAGTCGGGCTCGGTCGGCACCGCCCGGGTCATCGCGAAGAAGATCCTGCCCGACTATCCCGGCGCCGCGATCGTGTGCGTCGATTCGCTCCACGCCTGCATGGGTGAGGGAATGGTTGCCATCGAGGGCGCGAAGGCGGCCGCGGAGGGCGCTTCCGCCGCCGAAGTCGGCAGATACTGCGAAGAGAGAAGAAAATACATCCACCAGTTCTGCACCGTGCACTCGCTCGACGCGCTCCGCCGCGCCGGAAGGGTGAAGGCGTCGTCCGCCTTCTTCGGCAACCTCCTCGGAGTCAAGCCGATAATCGTCGCCGACGCCGACGGCGAACAGGCCGCCTTCCGGAAGGTCAAGGGCCGCACGGCCTCGCTCCGCGAGATCGTGTCGCTGCTGGGAGAGCATATGACCGACCCGGAGAGCCAGACCGTCTACGTCGCGCACTCCGACTGCCCCGAGGAGGAGGTCGAGCAGGTAAAGGCGTTCATACGCGAGATCATCCCGTGCAAAGATATTTACACAGGGTACATCGGGCCGATCATCGGCGCGTCGATAGGCCCCGGCGCGTTCGCGATCTTCGGCATCGGAAAAGAGATTACATACAGGATCGGAAAGGGAGACAGATAAGATGATCTGCAAGTCGCTCGACGCCGCAGCCTTCATGCGGCTCGTACGCGGGGGCGCCGGACTCCTCCGGGCGCACGAGAGCGAGGTCAACGGCCTCAACGTCTTTCCGATACCCGACGGCGACACCGGCAGCAACATGCTGCTGACGATCCGCGGCGGCGCGGAGGCCGGAGTCGACCCTGAAGCCGGGATCGGAGAGGCCGCCAGGACGGTCGCTGACGCCATGCTCATGTCCGCGCGCGGCAACTCGGGAGTCATCCTGTCGCAGCTCGCCGACGGCTTCGCGAAGGGCCTCGAGGGCACAGTCGATGCCGGTCCCGACGATATATGCAGAGCGCTCCGGGACGCCGTGGAGGCGGCATACGCCGCGGTCCTCGAGCCTGTCGAGGGCACGATGCTTACCGTCGCCAGGGAGGCGTCGGAGGCGCTGCCCGAGGGGTGCACGGACGACGTCGCCGTGCTCATATCGGAGTTCATCGAGAAGGCGGAGGACACGCTTGAGCGCACTCCCGACATGCTCGCCGTGCTGAAGGAGGCCGGGGTCGTCGATTCGGGCGGAGCCGGGCTCGTATATATCGCAAAGGGCATGGAACTCGCGCTGAGAGGCGAAAACGCCGACGTGCCGGGATCTTTCTCCGGGTCTGCGCCCGCCGGGGGCACTCCCGACTTTTCCCGCTTCGGAGAGGACAGTGAGCTCGAATACGGATACTGCACCGAACTGCTGCTGCGCCTGCAGAGGTCGAAATGCGATCCCGCGTCGTTCGACGAGAACATCATAAGGGACTACCTCGCCACGGTCGGCGATTCGGTCGTGTGCATAAAAAACGGCAGCATAGTCAAGATGCACGTCCACACGAAGGAGCCCTACCGCGTGCTCGAATTCTGCCGCAGATACGGCGAATACCTGACCGTCAAGATCGAGAACATGACCCTGCAGCACAACAGTCTGCACACCGGAGCGCTCCGCGATGCAAGCGCCGTTGAAAAGGCGTCACCTCGGGAACTGAAGGCGGTCGGCATCGTGACCGCGGCTTCGGGAAAGGGGATAGCCGATACCTTCCGCGACATGGGGGCCGACGTCGTCATCGAGGCCGGAAGCCTGCTCAACCCCTCGGCCGAGGAATTTCTCGCCGCCTGCCGGGAGGCGGGCGCAGGGACAGTGTTCATCCTGCCGAACAACAAGAACGCCGTGCCCGCCGCAAGGCAGGCGGCCGAGCTCTCGCACGGCAGCGAGGACATAAGGATCATACCGACTTCAGACATCGGAGAGGGCTACGCCGCGCTCTCGATGTTCGACCCCGATTCGGGCGACCCCGACGGGATAGAGAGGGACCTTTGCGCCGCCATCGGCGGGGTGGTCACCGCCTGCGTGTCGAAGTGCAGCAGGACGACCGAGACCGGCGATCTCTCGCTCACCGAGGGGGAATATATCGGAGTGTCGGGCAAACACATAGTCTCAGCTGACTGCGACAGGCTCGACACCGCACTTATGCTGGCCGACAGACTTGATTTCGGAGACCGCGAGATCTGTATAATCATACGCGGGACAGACTCCGAAGCCGCCGAGGAGGAGGAGATAGCCCGCCACATAAGGGCGGCGCACCCCGGATGCGAGGTCTATACCGTATACGGCGGCCAGGAGATATACAGCTACATCATCACGCTCGAATAAGGAGTCTTCCGAATGAGAACAGCGGTATGGTTCATATCCGCGGCATGCGCGTACCTGCTTGGCGGGCTCAACACCGCCATCGTCTTCTCGAAGCTGATCTATCACGAGGATATCAGGACGAGAGGCAGCGGGAACCCCGGATTCACCAATTTCAAGAGGGTGTACGGCGGAAGATACGCCTGGGCCGTCTTCGCCTGCGACATACTCAAGGCCGTCCTGCCGTGTCTGGTGTTCGGATGGGCCTTCGCCGCCTGCGGGTACGGCAGGCAGACCGGAATCGCCTTCACCTGCCTGTTCTCGGTGACCGGGCACTGCTTCCCGGTATGGTACGGCTTCCGCGGCGGCAAGGGCTTCCTCGTCGCCATCACCTCGGTCTTCTTCATCGACTGGCGGGCGGGGCTCGTCGCGGCCGGAGTGCTCGTACTGCTCCTGCTGTATCCCGGATTCATGTCGGCGGCGTCGCTCTCGGCGCTGACGGCCGGGGCGGCGATGCTCTTCGTATTCGGGGCGGAGCTCCCGGCGGCGGTACTGTTTGCCGTATCGACGCTCATCGTGATACTCCGACACGGGGAGAACATAAAACGCCTGTTCTCCGGCACGGAGGACAGATTCAGGCTCGGACGCAAAAAAGACGGAACGGAGAAATAACAGATCGCCATGGAACCGACGGTATCCCGGACGACAACTGAATACAGGGCCGGGATCGACATCGGGTCCACGACGGTCAAGCTCGTCATCCTCGGCCCTGAGGGAGAGAACCTTTTCGGCGAATGCCTCCGCCACCGCGCGAGGACACAGGAGACGCTGGCAGGAATGCTGCGCAGGGCGCAGGAGCTCTTAGGGGAGTGCAGACTGCGCTGCGCCGTCACCGGCTCCGGCGCCATCGGCATATCCGCCGCGGCGGGCATCCCCTTCGTGCAGGAGGTGGCGGCCGTCGCGGAGGCGCTGAAGGAGCGCTGCCCCGGCACCGACGTGGCCGTCGAGCTGGGCGGCGAGGACGCCAAGATCATATATTTCACCGGCGGACTCGACGAGCGCATGAACGGAGTGTGCGCCGGCGGTACCGGCTCTTTCATCGATCAGATGGCCGACCTTCTGCGCACCGACGCGGGGGGGCTCAACGAACTCGCGAAGGACAGTAAGGAGATCTATCCCATCGCGGCGAGGTGCGGGGTCTTCGCCAAGACCGACATACAGCCGCTCATCAACGACGGCGCGTCGCGCTCGGATCTCGCCGCGTCGGTCTTCCGGGCCGTCGTGAACCAGACGGTGTCGGGACTCGCGAGGGGCAAGCCGATCCGCGGGCGCGTCGCATTCCTCGGCGGCCCGCTCCACTATCTGCCGCAGCTCCGCGCGTCTTTCGTGAAGACTCTCGGCCTTTCGCCCGAAGACGTGGTCGATCCGCCCGACTCGCACCTCTTCGCGGCCGCCGGAGCGGCGATGCGCGCCGGTGCCGACGCCGGAAAGAACGGCGAAGAGGGCGTGTACCCGATCGGAAAACTCGCGGAGAAGCTCGAGGCGGGAGTCGCCGTCGAGCAGAACATAAAGCGGCTTGAGCCGCTGTTCGAAAGCAGGGAGGAGTACGCCGAATTCACCCGGCGCCACGCGAAGGCGTCGGTCGCGCGCGGCGACCTTTCCTCTTACAGGGGCAGATACTATCTCGGCATCGACGCCGGATCCACCACCACCAAGCTCGCGCTCACGGGAGAGCACGGCGAGCTGCTCTACTCGACCTATTCGGGCAACCGGGGCGACCCGGTGAAGACGGCGAAGGAGGCGATATGCGAGATCTACGCCGCCATGCCGGAGGGGGCGCGCATCAGCCGCGCCGTCTCGACGGGATACGGAGAAGAGCTCATGAAGGCCGCCTTCAGGCTCGACGGAGGGGAGGTCGAGACGGTCACCCACGCCGCGGCGGCGTCGTTCTTCGACCCGCAGGCCGACTGCGTCCTCGACATCGGCGGGCAGGACATGAAGTGCATACGCCTCAAGGACGGGACGGTCGACACCGTCATACTCAACGAGGCGTGCTCGTCGGGATGCGGGTCGTTCATCGAGAATTTCGCGTCGACGCTGGGTATGACGGCGGAGGAGTTCGCCGCCGCCGCGCTCTTCGCGAAGTCTCCGGTCGATCTCGGCACCCGCTGCACCGTCTTCATGAACTCGAACGTCAAGCAGGCGCAGAAGGAGGGGGCGGAAGTCTCCGACATCTCGGCCGGACTTGCGTATTCGGTCGTGAAGAACGCCCTTTTCAAGGTGATAAAGCTCACCGACGTCTCGCGTCTCGGAAAGCACATAGTGGTCCAGGGCGGCACCTTCTTCAACCGGGCGGTGCTGCGCGCCTTCGAGAAGATCGCGGGAGTCGACGCCGTATGCCCCGACATCGCCGGCATAATGGGCGCCTTCGGCGCCGCGCTGAAGGCGAAGGAGCTGGACGACGGCACCCCCGGCACGATGCTGGGCCCGGATGAGACATCCGCCCTCAGCTATACGTCGAAGACCGCCCGCTGCGGCGGCTGCACCAACAACTGCATGCTCACCGTGAACCTGTTCGACGGCGGCCGCCGCTTCGTCAGCGGCAACCGCTGCGAGAAGAAGATCGGCGCGATGAAGAGCGGCAGGCGCGGGGCTGACATGACCGAGTTCAAGCGCCGCAGGATATTCGGATACGAGCCGCTCCCCCCGGAAGAGGCTCCCCGCGGCGTCATCGGGATCCCGCGCGTGCTCAATATGTACGAGGACTACCCGTACTGGGCGACCTTCTTCCGAGAGCTCGGCTTCTCGACGGTGCTCTCGCCCTTCTCGACGCACGCGATATACGAGTCGGGCATGGGCTCGATCCCGTCGGAATCGGAATGCTATCCCGCAAAGCTCGCGCACGGGCACGTCGAGTGGCTGGCGGCGCACGGGGTGAAGACGGTGTTCCATCCCTGCGTATATTACGAATACAAGGAGTACCCCGAGGCGCAGAACAACTACAACTGCCCCATGGTCATATCCTACCCCGAGAACCTGAAGAACAACGTCGGGGTCATACGCTCGGGCGCGGTCGAGTACCTCCGGCCCTTTATCGCCTTCACGAGCGAGTCTGTCGCGGCGGAGCGGCTGGTGAAGTTCTGTGCCGGGCGCTGGGGCATACCCGCCCGCGAGACGCGCGCCGCCGCGGCGGCCGCGTGGGCCGAGCAGCGCAAGGCCAAGGAGGACATAAGAGCAGAGGGGGCCCGGCTGCTGGCGGAGATGCGCCGCGACGGCAGAAAGGGCATCGTGCTAGCCGGCCGTCCCTACCACACAGATCCCGAGATAAACCACGGCATACCCGATATGATAGCGTCGTACGGACTCGACGTCTTCACCGAGGACAGCCTGCCCTTCGAGACCACCCCCGGACGGACGCTGAGGGTCGTCGATCAGTGGGTATTCCACTCGCGCCTTTACAAGGCGGCCGAGTACGTCGCGAAGTCGCCCGACCTCGAACTCGTGCAGCTCTTCTCGTTCGGATGCGGCCTCGACGCCGTCACGACCGACCAGGTCGAGGAGATCCTGGAAGGGGCGGGAAAGCTCTACACGATGCTCAAGATCGACGAGGTGAGCAACCTCGGCGCCGCCCGCATACGCATACGCAGCCTGCTTGCCGCGATGAAGATGCGCGAGAGGGCAGGCGTGTGCCCCGAGCCGTCGGAGGTGAGATACGACAGGACCCGCTTCACGAAGAAGATGAGGAACGAGGGGTATACCATACTCGCACCTGACATGAGCCCGATACACTTCGACCTGCTGGAGCCGGTCTTCCGCCGGTTCGGATACCGCGTCGAGATGCTGCGGAGGGCGACGCCGAAGGCGGTCGACACCGGACTGCGGTACGTGAACAACGACGCATGCTATCCGTCGGTCGTGATGACGGGGCAGTTCATGGAGGCAGTCGAGTCGGGGAGATACGACACCGACAGACTCGCGCTGCTCATGACCCAGACGGGCGGATGCTGCCGCGCCAGCAACTACATAGGATTCATACGCCGGGCGCTCGACAGCGCGGGTCTTCACCACATACCCGTCATATCGCTAAATATAACCGGAATGGAAAAGGACCCGGGATTCAGGCTCCCGCCGCGGGCTTTCGCCGCGGGGATGCGGGCCATCGTATTCGGCGACCTGCTCATGAGGTGTCTCTACCGGACGCGCCCCTACGAGGCGGAGCCAGGTTCGGCCGACGCCCTCCACGCGAAATGGAGGGAGCGCTGCGCCGGGGCGCTTGGGAGGCGGATGACGCGGAAGGAGTACGCGGAGATCTGCCGCGGGATCGTCGGCGATTTCGACGCGCTGCCCCTCAGGAACGACGGAAAAAAGCCCCGCGTGGGGATCGTCGGAGAGGTGCTCGTCAAGTACATGCCGCTCGCGAACAACAGACTTGTCGAACTGCTCGAGCGCGAAGGAGCGGAGGCGGTCGTGCCCGATTTCCTCGATTTCCTCGCGATGTTCCTCTACGACCGCGAATACAAGCACCGCTATCTCGGCAAGAGCGCGGCCGAAGCCGCGGCCGGCAAAGCCGGCCTCGCCGCGCTGCGCAGGCTGCGCGGGCCGGCGGTGAGCGCGCTGCGCTCGAGCCGACGCTTCGGCGCGCCGACTGGTATCGCCGAGATCGCCGAGATGACGAAGCCGTTCCTGTCGGTCGGCAACCAGTACGGCGAGGGGTGGTTCCTCTGCGGCGAGATGGTCGAGCTGCTGGAGAGCGGCGTGAACAACATCGTGTGCATACAGCCGTTCGGCTGCCTGCCGAACCACGTCATGGGCAAGGGCGGCATCGGAGCCCTCAAGTCGGCATACCCGAAGGC
>CADCPG010000054.1 GCA_902803255.1 uncultured Ruminococcus sp.
CCCGGGGCCGGGAGAACGCCGCCCGCGCGCCGGAGGATATGAAAGAGCCGGGATATATCCCTGTCGTATGGAAACATGATTCGATCTCCGCAGAAAAACAAACTAAAATATAGTATCTCTAAATAATATTATAGTCAAAGGACAGACCCTTGTCAAGAATTTTCGCTCGGTCAGCGAAGGCTCCGCGCGGCCCGGAATACGGTATCTCCGCCCGTTATTTGCGATTTATATTGAAGAATGTACAGTTTTATGATAAAATATAACAGGTATCAGACCGTCGCGCCGGAACGGCCGCGCCGCATACCGAATTCTGAAGTAAGGACTGTCTTCACATATGGAATCACAGAACGGAAAAGACACGAGATACGTAAAGGTCCCCGACGGCGGAGACGTGGCTCTGATCTTCGGCAGCCGGGACGTCTTCATAAAGATGATAGAGGAGACCTTCGGCGTCACGGGGGCCGTAGCGCCGACCGAGGGCGGCGGCGACGGCGCCCTCATAGCGATATCGGGTCCGGATCCCGGGAAGGTCGCGTCGGCTGCCGAGGCCGTCGGTATCCTTTCGGGTATCGTAGGGAAAAAGGGCGAGCTCACCGAGCAGACGGTGCGTTATGTCGCCGACATGGTCGCGTCGGGAAAGGGAGGAGAGCTCAGCGGATACGATTCCGACTGCATCTGCGTCTCCGCCAGGGGAAGACCGGTCCACGCGAGGAGCGTCGGACAGAAGAAGTACGTCGAGCAGATAAAGAAGAACACCGTCGTGATGGGGATCGGTCCGGCCGGTACCGGGAAGACCTTTCTTGCCGTCGCCATGGCCGTCAAGGCCCTGCGCGAGCGCCAGGTCAGCCGGATAGTGCTGACGAGACCGGCTATCGAGGCGGGAGAAAAACTCGGATATCTCCCGGGCGACCTTCAGAGCAAGATCGATCCCTATCTCAGGCCCCTTCACGATGCCCTGGGAGAGCTTATGGGCCTCGAGAACTATCAGCGCGCAACCGAGAAGGGAACGGTCGAGGTCGCGCCGCTCGCCTATATGCGCGGACGCACGCTCGACGATTCGTTCATCATTCTCGACGAGGCGCAGAATGCCACATTCGAGCAGATGAAGATGTTCCTCACGAGGCTGGGAAACAATTCGAAGGCGGTCGTGACGGGCGACCTGACGCAGACCGATCTCCCCCGCGGGCAGAAGAGCGGGCTCGGCTCCGCCGTGACCATACTCCGCGGCATCGACGGGATCGCGGTGCACGAATTCACCGAGGCGGACGTCGTCCGCCACAGGCTGGTGCAGAAGATAATCGTCGCGTACGACAAATATGAGAAGGAGCAGGCGGCCGAGTTCCAGAAGCACAGGAGCCCGACCCGCTACCGCAAACTGTAAACATACCGGCGCGGGAAAAGATATCCGCGTAACAGGGCCGCCGGACCGGGAACCGTCTGCGGACGGGAAACCGAGCGCGGCCGGCACGGAGTCATCAACTCACGCATTGTGGAAGGAACGTATCGGATCATGGACCTTTATATCGATTTTATGAACAGAACGAGAAAATACGGCAAAGAAGAGATCAATGACGTAAAGAAGCTTGTCGAAAAAGCGCTGACCGCGGCGCTTGAATATGAAAAAGTGAGCGGGCCCTGCGCCGTATCGGTCACGTTCGTGTCCGACAGGACGATAAGGCAGCTCAACCGCGAATACAGGGGGAAGGACGCCGCGACCGACGTCCTGTCCTTTCCGCAGGCGGAGGACGGCAGGCTTGACGACACCTTCGACGGCGAAAGGTACGAGCTCGGGGACATCGTGATCTCGCTCGAACGCGCCGCGGCTCAGGCCGACCTTTACGGCCATCCCTTCGAGCGCGAAGTTGCCTTCCTGTCGGTCCATTCGATGCTCCACCTGCTCGGTTACGACCACGAGAGGGGAGATACCGAGGACGCCGACATGCGCCGCCGCCAGCGCGAGATCCTCGCGTCGATCGGAGAGGCGGTCAAGTAATGTACCCTCGCGAGATAATCTTCGGCATGACGCTCTACGACATTCTCATGGGTGTCGGGGTCATCGTCGCCATGCTGATCTTCAGATATTTTTCGGACAGAGAGAAGTTCGATGCGAAATATCATAATTTCGTGCTCGGAGTCGCCGTGGCGACGGTGATCGGAGGCTATTTCGGAGCCGTAGCGCTTCAGGCTGTCTGGAATGCCCTGGGCGGCGGAAAGTTCTCTATCGGCAAGAACACCGGGGCCACCTTCTTCGGAGGCCTGCTCGGCGGCGCCGCGGTCTTTTTTGCCGTCTATTTTATCGCCGGCAGATTCGTTTTCAAAGACGGCCTTCACAAAAAGAAGATATATTCGCTCGTCAACATCCTCGCCGTCAGCATCCCCGCGGCGCATTCGATCGGGCGTATCGGCTGTCTTACTGCCGGATGCTGCCACGGCGCCGCTACCGACGCCTGGTACGGGATACACATGGAGAACCCGGGATACAGGGTCATACCCGTACAGCTTTACGAAGCTGTATTCCTGGCGATTCTAGCCGCCGTGCTGTTCATCCTTTGCAGAAGAGGGTTCCGCTTCTGCATGCCGGTGTATATGATATCGTATTCGGTATGGCGTTTCTTTATCGAATTTCTACGCGGGGACGACAGGGGGAGCTCGTTCATTCCCGCGCTCTCGCCGTCGCAGCTGATATCTGTGCTTCTGTTCCTGGGCGGCGCGGTGCTGCTTTTCCTCCTTGTCCGCCGCGATCGAAAGCTGAAAGAGTCTTCCGCCGGCTGAGCGCGGAAACCGTCTCCGGAGATCTCAATATGACGCAAAAGAAAGAAAACAGAATACCTGAAAAGACGCCTTCGGAGGAGGCCGCAAAGCCGGAAGAGACTTCTGCTCCGGGAAAAGGGATCGATATCCCTGCGAAGACGGTGAAAACGGGAAGGAAACGTACCGTTTTCTTCATTCTCGTATTCGCGTTCGCGGCTGCGATCGCGGTCCTCGAGATCTTCCCGCCGGAATACTCGTCCGACCCGCTGATCCAGGATATGATGAAGGTCACAGTCACGAGGCTCATCGGGGCTTCGCTGTTCATACCGATCATGCTGACGCGGAAGTACCGGATCCTGGGATTCACGAAGAAAAACAGGGCCTTCGCCCTGCTCGTGACTCTTCCCGCGCTTGCCGTCGTGATAAACAACCTGCCGGTCATCGGTCTGCTCTCCGGAAGCGCGGCGGTAACTCACAGGGGCACGGCTCTGGCGCTCTACGCCCTCGAATCGATATCGATCGGCCTTTTCGAAGAGGTCGCATTCAGGGGAGTGCTCTTCATGTCGGTCCTCGAGGACCGGAGAAGCAGCTCCCGCGAGATCTTCGGAGCGACTCTCGTCACGTCGCTCGTCTTCGGTGCGGTACACATCCTCAATCTGTTCATCGGCGCGTCACCGCTGTCTGTCATACTTCAGGTGGGATATTCATTTCTGATAGGCGGGATGTGCGCCATAGTGCTGCTGCGGACACATTCGGTATGGATCTGCGTATTCCTTCACTCGCTCTTCGATTTCAACGGGAATCTCGTGCCGAAACTCGGAGAGGGGAAGATATGGGACGCCGCCACGGTTGCGATCACAGCGGTGCTTGGTGTCGCCGTGCTCGTATTCATGCTGGCGGTGCTGAAGAATACGCGGCCGTCCGACGTCGCCGGCATTTTTCCCGGCCTCCCGCCGGAGCCGGAGGAAGACGGCGGAAAGCCTGAATAAGATCCTGCAGAAATCATTATAATACAGCAAACGCGGCACCCTCCTTTTTCGGGTGCCGCGTCATTTTCACGTCTTTGAGCCTTTATCCGGCGGCCGTGCCGCGTGGAACAGCCTGGCATACGGCCCTTACGTGGCCGGAGGTACCTGCCGTTCATCTGGCAAATATCTCGCCTTCAATCTGTTGTCTGTTCGCTATAATGAGAGAACAGCCTGGTATGCGGCCATTACGGGGCCGCGAACGCCGGTCAGTCGGCGATTATCACGCCTTCGAGCCTGACCGTACCGTAACCGGTGCCGCTGAACGTCATGTTGAGATTCTGATCCATCACCACGTCGAGAGTTCCTGTTCCGCCGGCGAGCGGGACTTCCATCTCAAAGTTCCCGATCTCGAGTTCGGCGCGCTTGTTGCTGAACTCCTTTTCGGCTTCGTCTGTGTAGTATTTACGGGTGACTCCGCCGACGGTGATCGTCGA
>CADCPG010000055.1 GCA_902803255.1 uncultured Ruminococcus sp.
GAGGCGTGTTCGCTCGCAAGGGCCGACGAGTTCATCGGTTCGCTGCCCGACGGCTACGACACCTTCATCGAGCAGGGCGGCACGAACGTCTCCGGAGGACAGAAGCAGCGGCTGTGCATCGCCCGGGCGCTGCTCAGAAAGCCGAAGATACTCATACTCGACGACTCGACGTCCGCCGTCGACACGAAGACGGACGCCGGGATCAGGGCGGGATTCCGCCGGTACATACCCTCGACGACCAAGATAATAATCGCGCAGAGGGTGGCGTCGGTCCGTGACGCCGACATGATCGCGGTCATGGACGGCGGAAGGATATCCGACGTCGGGACGCACGAGGAGCTCCTGGGGCGCTCTCTTATCTACAGAGAGGTCTGCGAACAGCAGGCCGCCGGAAAGGAGGGCGCCGACAATGAGTAAGACCCGAAACAGACCGGAGACCGGCAGTAAGGGAGAAGCCGGAAAGGGAAGACCGCGCGTCGACCGCGGAGTGCTCGGCAGAGTGTTCGGCATGCTGATCCGGGCGTACCCCGTGCTCGTTCCGGTGGCTGCGTTCTGCATAATCTTCAACGCCGTCTGCTCCGTCATGCCCGCCGTCTTCCAGCAGAAGGTGCTGGCGCTGATAGAAGTGCACTGGCAGTCGGGAGACTGGGAGGCCGCATCGGGAGAGATAGTTCCTCTCGTGCTCGTGCTCGTCGGCTTCTACGTGCTGTCTATCGCGGCGTCGACCGCCTCGCGCCAGCTGATGGCGGTGATAACCCAGGGATTCCTGTCGAAGGTGCGCCGCCGCATGTTCGACAGCATGCAGAATCTCCCGATAAAGTATTTCGACACCCACAGGCACGGCGACATAATGAGCGTCTACACCAACGACACCGACGCTCTCCGCGAGTTCATCTCGCAGGCGCTTCCGCAGATGCTGGCCTCGGGCATCATAGTGCTCGGAGTCTTCGGGGTCATGATCTGGTACAGCGTCTGGCTGGCCCTGGTCGTGGTGGCAGGCGTCGCGGCGATGATCTTCGTCTCGCGCAAACTCGGCGGCGGCTCGGCGAAGTATTTCGTCAGGCAGCAGAAGTCGACCGGAGCGACCGAGGGATTCATACAGGAGATGATGAGCGGACAGAAGGTCGTGAAGGTTTTCAACCACGAGGATCGGGCGCTCGCGGACTTCAAAAAGACAAACGACAGACTGTATGAGGACAGCTTCAGGGCGCACGCCTACGCGAACACCCTCGGCCCCGTCATCATGAACATAGGCAACCTGCTCTACGTGATCATCGCGACGGTCGGCGGAGCACTGCTGCTCGCCAGAGTCCCGAACCCGTCGGTCCGCGGACTCATCGCGGGCGCCGGACTCGGGGCGGTCACGATAGACGTCCTGCTGCCCTTCCTCAATATGACGAAGCAGTTCACCGGCAACGTCAACCAGCTCTCCCAGCAGGTCAACGCCATCGCGATGGCCAGCGCCGGAGCCGGCAGGATCTTCGCGCTGATGGATGAGCAGCCCGAGACGGACGACGGCTACGTCAAGCTCGTCGATGCCGAGATCGGGCCCGACGGCAGCGTCACCGAGGCCGATCACCGCACCGGGCACTGGGCCTGGAAGCATCCGCACAGGGCCGACGGCACCGTGACCTACACCGAACTTCGCGGAGAGGTCACGATGAACGACGTCGATTTCGCCTATACCGAGGGCAAGCAGGTGCTCTTCGACGTCAGCGTATACGCCTATCCCGGCCAGAAGGTCGCGTTCGTCGGAGCTACGGGCGCCGGCAAGACGACGATCACGAACCTGATCAACCGCTTTTACGACATCGCCGACGGCAAGATCAGATACGACGGCATAAATGTAAACAAGATACGCAAGTCCGACCTGCGGCGCTCGCTGGGGATAGTCCTTCAGGACACCAACCTCTTCACCGGGACCGTTATGGACAACATACGCTACGGCCGGCTCGACGCCACCGACGCGGAATGCGTCGAAGCCGCGAAGCTCGCGGGCGCCGACGACTTCATCACGAGGCTGCCCGAGGGCTACTCGACCGAACTGTCGAACAACGGCTCCAACCTGTCTCAGGGGCAGCGCCAGCTCATCGCGATCGCGCGCTGCGCCGTCGCCGACCCGCCCGTCATGATACTCGACGAGGCGACGTCGTCGATCGACACGAGGACCGAGGCGATCGTCCAGAAGGGCATGGACAAGCTGATGGAGGGCAGGACGACCTTCGTCATCGCGCACCGGCTCTCGACCGTCCGCAATGCCGACGTCATCATGGTCCTCGACCACGGCAGGATCATCGAGCGCGGCAGCCACGAAAAGCTGATCGCCGAAAAGGGGACATACTACAAGCTCTACAAGGGAGTTTTCGAACTCGAATAAAAGGCGGAGCCCGGGGACGGGCTGCGCCTTCGACAGACTGGACAGAGACAGACCGGTGAGAGGAAAAGAACCATGAAAAATTCAAAAACGATACTGAGAGTCTTAGCCGTGCTGACCGCGCTGATCATGACGGCGCAGATCTTCGCCGGATGCTCCGGCGGAGAAGCAGGCGGTACCGAAAGCGGCGAGACGACCGCCGAACCCGCTCCCGCCGTGCTCCTCGCCGACGGAGACGCCTGCCGCTTTTCCATAATCAGGGAGAGCGACGCCGCGAAGGAGATAATAAACGCGATATCCCCGCTCCAGAAGCTGCTCAAGGAAAGATTCGGGCGGGTGACCTACGGCGAGGACTTCAGCCTGGATGAGGTCACAAGGAACGACATCCCCGAGATACTCATCGGCAGGACGAACCGCCCGGAGAGCGCCGACATACTGAACGGACTTCGCGCCGGCGACCGGTACATCGGTATGTCGGGCAGCAAGATAGTCGTCGCGGGCGGTACCGACCGTGCGACGGTCGAGGCCGTAGCCGAGTTCACGAGGCTCGTTTCGGAGGCGATAGCAGAGGGGAAGGACGGCATCCCGCTCGAATTCCTGCGCACACCGATAGAATTCAGGAAGGAATATCCGGCGAAGGCGATCAATATCGCCGGGGCGCCGGTCTCGGAATACGCTGTCGTCTACGGAAACGGTGACGGCCTCGGGACCGTAGCGCAGACCTTCGCCGATGCGATCGCGGACGCGTGCGGATACGTGATCCCGGTCCACAGGCACAGGACGTCGGACATCTCGGCCGAAAAACTGATAGTTTTCGGTTACTGCCAGATGCTGGAGGAGGCAAGGAAGCTCCACGAAGCTCTCCCGGAGGACAACACCGATCTGCCGTATACGGCGAAGATGTCGGGCGGCAACCTCTATTTCTCGGGAGCCGATTTCTGGGCGGTCTCCGCGGCGTCGTCCGAGGTGCTGAACGGATACGTCCTTACCGGTTCCGACGTCCCCGCAGATCTGTCGCTATCCGGCAACGGGCGCGGAAAGACGATCTTCCCGCTCTCTGCCGGCGCGGATATCCGCATCATGACCAACAACGTGTGGAAATGCGACAGCAACCAGCCCGACTGGATCGCCATCGGAGAGAACTGCTCGGCCGAGACCCGCTCGCCCGGATTCGCCGACGTGTATCTCGCGTTCAAACCCGATATCATCAATCTTCAGGAGATGTCTCCGAAGATGATCTCTCTCATAAGAAAGAGCCTGTCCGACAGCGGATCGCCCTACAGCCTGATCACATACTACCCGAGCGAGCAGGACGACACGCCGATCCTTTACAACAGAGAGACGCTGAAGTTCATCGATACGGGGCATCACCTCTTCTCGTACGGCAACAACGGGAAGACAAAGGGCTACACCTGGTGCTATTTCGAGCATCTTCCCACCGGGAAGAAGTTCGTATCCCTGTCGACTCACCTGTGGTGGAAGAGCGAGAGCGCCGAGCCCGGAAGCAACGAGTGGCGCAGAAGGCAGGCGGAGGAGATCGTCAAGCTCTCCGACGAACTGATCAAAAAATATGACTGCCCGGTATTCGTGCAGGGCGACTTCAACACGCAGACTACCACTGCGGCATATGCCGAATTCATGAACGGCGGTTTCGAGGACTGCCACGATCTCGCCGCGACTGCCGACAACACGAGGGGCCATCACTCCTGCGGCTCGTCCGGCTACAGCCGCGAGCTGTATTCGGGCGACTACAAATCGAACGCGATCGATCACATGATCGTCAAGAACCGCGGCGGAGCAAGGATCCTGACCTTCCGCCAGCCCGTCACCGATTTCTACTGGCCGCTCACCGACCACATTCCCGCCTATATCGACGTAAAATTCTGATCCCGTCGCGCGAATGACCGTCCGGCCGTTCAAACGGCGCAAAACAGACAAAGCAACCGGGAGGAAAAACCTTGAAGAAAAGGAAGACAGCATTGATCCTGAAACGCACCGGAGCCGCGATACTTTCGTCGCTGCTGACGCTCGCCTGCGCCGCGGGGATGTTCGCCTGCGCGGACACGGGGAGAGGAGAAGGCGAAGACAGCGCGACTTCAGACGCGGGGACCGCGACGTCCGCCGCTCCCGAAGAGTCGACGGAAGCCGCGCTTTCTTCCGCGCCGGAGGGAGACGGAACATCGGACGCCGGGACCGGCGAAGGCCCCGCCGCCGTGCCGGAGTCGCTGAAGATACTGGCGATAGGAAATTCGTTCTCGGTCGACAGCATGGAGTACCTCTGGAATCTGCTGAAGGACGCCGGAGTCGGAACTGTCGTGCTCGGGAATCTGTACTACGGCGGATGCGCTCTATCGCAGCATCTTTCGTTCGCGAACAGCGGCAGCGCGTCCTACACCTACTACAAGAACAGATCCGGCGGCTGGACGACGGTAAAAGACTATAAGATCGCCGACGCCATAGCCGACGAGCAGTGGGACATAATCTCGCTCCAGGAGTCGTCCAAGACCAGCGGCGTCGCGTCCGCCTACCGGGCGTCTCTCGGGAAGCTCGTCGACTACGTCCGCTCGAAGAACAGCACCGCGACGCTCATCTGGAACATGACCTGGGCGTATCAGTCGGACAGCACTCACTCGTCGTTCCCGACATACGGAAAAGACCAGATGAAGATGTACACGATGATCGTCGACTGCGTGAAGGAATACGTTGAGAAGGACGGCAGGTTCTCATACGTGATACCCGTCGGGACGGCGGTCCAGAACGCCAGGACATCTTATCTCGGCGACCATCTCACACGCGACGGCTACCACCTCAACAAGGAATTCGGAAGATACCTCGCGGCGCTCACCTGGGCCTGCAAACTGACGGGCAGGGATCCCGGCGACATCGGATACAACCCCGCTCCGTCCTCGATCAACGCCGACATGACCGCCGTGGCGCGCGAGTCGGTGAAGAACGCGCTGGCAAAGCCGTACGAGGTCACAGA
>CADCPG010000056.1 GCA_902803255.1 uncultured Ruminococcus sp.
GCCTCACCGCTTTTGTCCTCATGGCGCCGTATATCCTCCGGAAAACATCTTCCAATATAGTGTTACAGATATATTATAACCTCACCTACGGAAAAAAGCAAGTTTTTTCGACGGCGCGCCGCGAAGCCTCACCAGCACGCCGTTCGCGTTCACGGTGACTGCGGCTCCCGTGGGAAACGCAGCGCCAGCCTTCCCGTTTCCGTTTCCTCTTCCGGCGTCAGGGACGAGATAGTAGATCGCGAGAGCATGGTCGAGCAGACACAGCCTCGGACCGCCCGTCCCGAGCGGAATGCGGTAACCCGCCGGCGCCGGCTTCGCCACCGGACCGTGTGTCCCCGCGATCACGGTGTCCGCCGACGCGGACGCCGACGCCACTCCCCCGGAGTCGCCCTCCCAGGAAGACTTACCGACATACACAGCGTTCTCCTCACTGTCGCCGATCTTCATGTAAAACACGGGATGAGTCGACCTTTTTATCCTGGTGATCCCCGACGGGACGACCCGCACGCCCCCGAAGGCGATAAGTTCCGAGCCGTCTCTGTAGAAGACGCACTTCACGCCGGCCTCCTCCGCCAGCGCCGCGAGGGATAGCGCGACCGACGCGTCCGACTCCTCCTTCGGCTCCGGCATCCACAGCTGGCGCACGACATATCTCGACATATAAGACGCGACCGAACTGCGGTGAGCCGCGTGGTAGTGCGTCAGCATCAGAACCTCGGTCTCGGTGACGCCGCGCTCCGCCGCCGCGGCGGCCGCCGCGTACATCATCCCGGTCCCGCCCGACGAGACGTCGCACACGAGCGCCCTCCCCCCGCCGCACATGACAGCGGAGTCGCCGCTCTTTCCGGTGAGGAACAGGGCGTCGACCCTCTTCCCGCTCTCCCCTCCGAGATACAGGAAGCAGCACACCGCCATAGCGGCGGCCGCCGCGGCCGCGGGCGCGAACACAAGGCCTCTGTGCCTGAGATCGAGCGACAGGAGCAGGACCGTCGCGGCCGTCATAGGTATGAGGATATACGGCACGAAGGGATAGCGCAGCGAGAGCGAGACGTCGCGCAAAGACGATATCCGCGACGCGGTATCCAGCATGAAGGACGCCGCCCTTCCGGCATAGAACGACAGAAATCCCGATATGAAAGGCAGACTTCCGAAGGGTATGAGCAGCATCGACAGTCCTATGACGAGCGTCGCCGCGGGCGCCAGGATGACGTTCGACACCGGCGACATGAGGGATATCTCCCCGAAGAAGACCGACGTGGGCAGCACCGTCAGCATATTGGCGGCGGCAAGCGCGACGAGCGGAGGCAGGACAAAGTCAGAAAGCGAGTCGGCGGCCGCGAAAAACAGCCTGCCCGCCGCCGATACCGGCCGGCCAATCTTCACCTCGCCCGAGCGGCGTCTCGAGCGCCGGATGTTGCGCTCGCGCTGTCTGTCCCGGCGCCGCTTCTCGAAATACGCCGCGGCACCGGTGATCCCCAGCGTCGACGCCGCGCTGAGTATGAACGAGACGTCGAATACCGCAGCGGGCGACCGCATGAGTATCGCACAGACCGCGATGCCGAGCGCGTTAACTCTGTCGACGTCGGCTCCCGTGAACCAGCCGGCGTATCCGCAAACGATCATGACCGCCGACCTCACGGCGCTGACCGGAAAGCCGAGCAGCAGCAGGTATCCGGGAATAACGACGAACATCACCGCGAGCCGCATTCGCTTGCCCACCCTCATACGCGTGAGCGCGAACAGTATCAGCGCCGCGACGACAGACATGTGCATCCCGCTGACGGCCAGCATGTGCGACGCCCCAGAACGGCCGAAATCGCGCTTCACCGAGGCGTCGAGGTATTCCCTGCTGCCGAGGAGCATGGCGGCGCAGAGTCCGCCCTCCCTTCCTCCGACCGACTCCGCTATCATTCCCGACAGCCTGCGGTTCAGCGCCGACGCCCTGTACATGAGCGTCTTATCGGTCCTCCCCGGGACAAATCCGAATTCCGATCCGGACGTAACGTCGAGCATTATCCCTTCGGCGAACCTGTCAGACGACACGTCGGTCCGGGAGACCGTCGCATCTGACAGCGAGAAGGTCTGTCCGGCTGACAGTCCCGTCGCGGCATAAGGCAGCGACACGTCGGCCGTGACCCGGCACTCTACACCGTCGACCGCGGTGATATCCGCGGTGAACGACGAGGAATAAGGCGTCAAATATCCGGGCGACACGACTCTCCCCTCGAGAGAATGCGTCCCGGCTGCGTAATCCTCAAGCGGTCCGTAAACACCGATATACAGTGCAAAGCAGCGGATGAGGAAGGCAAACACCAGCGCGATGACCGCCGCGGCCGAGATGAGGCGCTCGCGGCTGACTTTCCCGCGTGAGGCGAGAATGACGAACAGCGCGGCCGCGGCTGCCGAGAGGAAGGCGCAAACGGCATAGAAAGCCGCTGTGCGCAGATATTTCGCCGCAGCTGCGGCGCATACGAACAAAGCGGCGCACACGGCGCACGGTCTGCCGCGGAACAGTCTCATTCTTTCATACACCTTTCACCCTTTTCACGTTCGGTCCGCATCCTTCGCGTTCACCGTCTGACGCAGCTCTTCCCTCCCCTCCCCTCTCCTCTCCCGGTCTCCGGCTTCGTTTCTCTCTCTCCTGCTCTCCGGATATGCTTCTCCCAGGTATCCCGGAAAAAGCCGGCATACATCTCCGAACAGACATAATTTTAACACTGTTTTGCGTTTTTGTCAATAAATTATTGACAAATA
>CADCPG010000057.1 GCA_902803255.1 uncultured Ruminococcus sp.
AAGTGGGACCGCAGCTTCCGCGTTCTCGGATGCGGGGATACGGCAAGCGACAGTTTTCTGACATTTGAGATCTTCGCGGAGGATCTGACCGCCGAGCCGATGAACGACGCGGTCTATACCCGCAATGAGGCGGTCAAAAAGAAATACGGGATAACTGTTGAGCAGACTCTCGAAAAGACGCCTGACACCAGGATCGCCCGCGAGATAGCTTCGGGAGACGACAACTTCGATCTTGTATTTGCATTCTTATACAAGATCGGCGGTCTTGCGCTGAAAGGGTATTTCTACGATATGAACACGGTTGAACACATCGATTTCACGAAACCGTGGTGGAACGCCGACGTCAACGAAGTCGTCTCGCTGAAAGGACACGTGTTCTATACGTCAAGCGATTTTTCGCTCAGGGACAAGAACCGGGTCCAGTGCATGGTATTGAATGACGCTCTCAGGAACGATCTGAACCTCTCACCGGTGCCCGAACTTGTGAGGTCGAACGCCTGGACCGCCGAGAAGATGCTGGAGTATGTAAAAGCAGCCGCTTCGGATCTCAGCGGTGACGGGAAGGTCGGCGCCGATGACAGATTCGGCCTTGTAATGCACGCCTGGGACGCTTTCGCCAATCTCTGCTTCGGTTTCGGTGTGCGACTGGTCGACAAGGACTCCGACGGAAATATGATCATCTGCGCAGACCCCGAACACGGTTCGGAAGCCGTGGACAAGGCGCTTGCGATCTTCGCAAAGGAGCTCACGATGACTCCGGAGGATTACGGGAGGAACTGGGACATCAATTCCGACACGTTCGTGGCGGGGCGCGCGCTCTTCAGCATGAACTCCGTTGCCTTCGTAAAGTACTACAACGAGAACTGCGATTTTGATTATACGATATGTCCGAACCCGAAATTCGATTCCGATCAGGAAAAATACGTCTCCATTCCGGACATCAGATGCATGATGTTCGGCATACTGTCCTCGAGCAAAACTCCTGATTTTTCAGGGTTCGCTCTCGAGGCTCTGTCATATGAGTCGACAGACTCGACGCTTGTCACTTTCATCGAACTGGTCTGCAAGTCGCGCAACCTCCGCAACGCGGACAGTGTTGAGATGGTGAACATAATTTTTGACGGAGTCATTTACGACTGCAGCCTGTTTTTCACCGACAGTCTGAGCCTTTACGCCATACTTAACACCACCATCCCGACGGTCCGCAGCAACTCCTTTGTGCGTTTGCTGGAATCAGGAAGAAAACGGAACGAAAGCGCGCTGGAAAGCATTAACGGAGCTTTCAAAGACTGAACCGGACCGTACCGTTAACATACAGAAAAACGGCGCTGTTGCGCCGTTTTTCTGTATACGGACCGTCGGGTCAGCTTCTGAGTCCGAGATCCTTCAGTATCGCGATCGCGCGCTCGGGGTCGTTGCAGGTGAACATCGTCGCTCCGCGCGCCACCGCCTCTCTCATGAGCTCGGGAGTGTCCTTCGCGAAGCACACGCAGGGTTCTACGCCCAGTTCGTTCTTCACCTTCGCGAAGTCGGCGGCGGGCATGAGCTCCTCCTTCTTTCTGGGAGACCAGTCGACCCTGCCGTCGGGCAGCTTCACGCAGTTGAAGAGGCAGGCGTAGGTGAGGAAGGGGAAGACGTCGATCTCGGGGTCGTGCATGAGAAAATCGGGATAGAATCCGTGGAGCGGATACCTGTCGCCGTATTTGTCGTGGACGTACTTCAGCACTTGCCACGAGAAGCAGTTGAACATGATGCGGTCGCCCATCCCGCGCCGTTCGACGGCCTCTATGACCTTGTCGGCGGTCCCGTAGCAGCTGTCTCCCTCGACTTCGGGATAGTCCTTGATCTCCAGGTTGAGCAGCAGATCGGGATATGGCTCGACGGTATCGAGGAACTCCTCGAATGTCGGGACCTTCGTCCCCCTGTACTCCTCGCCCTTCTTAATTCCGGCGTCGAGCGCACGGATCTCGGCGAGTGTCATCTCGCAGACCTTGCCCGTGCCGTCGGTGGTCCGGTCGACGGTGTGGTCGTGCATCATGACGAGCACGCCGTCCTTCGTCTGGTGGATGTCGGTCTCGATGCCGTCGGAGCCGAGCTCGATCGCGTGTCTGAACGCGGGGAGCGTGTTCTCGGGGCGGCAGTCCTTGTCGCCGCGGTGGGCGGCCATCATGATCTTTCCCGATTTTATGAAGCTCAGAAATTTGTTCATAGGTATCCTGCCTTTCTGATGTCGAATAAATGATTGTGGCGGGGCGCGCCCTGACGATATGTCAGTCGAGGTAGCCGAGGCGGTAGAGCAGCTCGGCCGTGAGGAGCGATCCGCCCGCGGCGCCTCTGAGCGTATTGTGCGAGAGACCGACGAACTTGTAGTCGAAGAGCGTGTCGGGGCGCAGTCTGCCGGCCGATACCCCCATTCCGCCGTATAGTTCGCGGTCGGTGTGGCACGACGGCCTGTCGTTTTCCTCGAAATAGGTGATGAAGTGCTCGGGAGCATGCGGCAGTCCGAGTTCCTGCGGGAGCCCGCGGTATGCTCTCCAGCGGCGGATGATCTCCTCGGCCGGGACCTTGTCACGAAGGCGCATGAAGACGGCGGCTGTGTGGCCGTCGGTCACGGGAACCCTTATGCACTGGGTGGTGATGAGCGGCGAATCGGCCTTTACGATCACGCCGTTCTCGACGTGTCCCCAGACTCTCAGCGGCTCCTGCTCGCTCTTTTCCTCCTCGCCTCCGATATACGGGATGATGTTGTCTTCCATCTCGGGCCAGTCGCGGAAGGTCTTGCCGGCGCCTGAGATGGCCTGGTATGTCGTCGCGACGACCTCGGTGACCCCGAGATCGAGCAGGGGAGTGAGCATCGGAACGTACGACTGTATCGAGCAGTTGGGCTTGACGGCGATGAAACCGCGAGTCGTGCCGAGTCTCGCCCTCTGGTGTGCGATCACCGACAGGTGGTCGGGATTGATTTCGGGTATGAGCATGGGGACGTCGGGAGTCCATCTGTTCGCCGAGTTGTTCGACACGACGGGCAGCTCGCACTTCGCGAACGCCTCCTCCATGCGCAGTATGTCCTCCTTGCCCATGTTGACGGCGCAGAAGACGAAGTCGGCCGCCTCCGCGATCTTTTCGGGATACGCGGCGTCGCAGACGGTGATGCCGCGGACGTATTCCGGCATGGGTACGGCCAGCTTCCAGCGGCCTTCCATCAGTTCGCCGTATTTCTTTCCGGCTGACCTCGACGAAGCGGCGAGAGCCGTAACTTCAAAGTACGGATGTCCGTCGAGCAGTGTCAGAAGGCGCTGCCCGACCATGCCGGTCGCGCCTATGACGCAGCATCTTTTCTTTTTAAAACAGTCTCTGCTCATGTTTCCTTACCTTTCTTCGGTGTGATCTTTTCCTTTATACTGGATATAGATGTCGTTTTTTGGCACGCCGCGGTCTTTTGCCGCGGCCTTTATGGCGTCCTTCTCGGTCATTCCGGAGGCTATGTACATGTCGACATGCCCGCGGACGTCCATGGCGGCGAATTTCCCGGGGTCTTCGCCGGCGGCGCCGGCGAGGACCAGGACGAATTCGCCCTTGGGTTCGCGTGCGCCGAAGATCTCAGCCGCCCCGGCGAGGTCGGTCCGTATTATCTCCTCGTTGAGCTTAGTGAGCTCGCGGCAGACCGCTATCCCGCGTCTGTCCCCGCAGGCGGCGCGAAGCTCGCCAAGCGTCTTTCTGAGCCTGTGCGGAGCCTCGTATATGATATGCGTGAGCTTCGAGCCCGAGATCTCTTTCAACAGTTCGCCGCGCTCGCCGGAGGCCGCGGGCAGGAAGCCGTCGAATACGAATCTGCCGGAGGATATTGCGGATACCGACAGGGCGCTGACGGCCGCGCAGGCTCCGGGCACCGGGACGGCCTTTATCCCCGCTTCGGCGCAGAGCCGGACTATGTCCTCTCCGGGGTCGGAAACCGCCGGCGTTCCCGCGTCGGTCACGAGGGCGCACGACAGGCCGGACCTCAGTTTTTCGACGATCACCGGGCCTCTTTCGGCCTTGTTGTGCTCGAAATATGAGATCATCGGCTTCTTTATGCCGAGCCGGGAGAGCAGAAGCCCTGAATTCCGCGTGTCCTCGGCGGCGACGAGATCGACCTCCGACAGCACCTTTACCGCTCTTTCCGAAATGTCGGACATATTGCCGATCGGCGTCGCGACGAGATAGAGCACTCCCGGCTCGACTCTGTTTTTTTCCGGGCCTGGTCTGTCAGCCATTGTCAGGCCCTTTTCCTTTCCCGATGAGCCCGAACAGCCCGGCTTCGTCGGTCACCTTAACACCGAGCTCCGCCGCCTTTTTCAGCTTCGAGCCCGCCGCCTCGCCGGCTACGACGAGGTCGGTCTTCTTCGATACGCTGCCCGTGACCTTCCCGCCGTTCTTTTCGATCAGCTCGACGGCCTCGCGCCGTCCGAGCGTGGGGAGCGTGCCGGTCACGGCTATGATCATCCCCGAGAGGGGCAGCTCCCCCGTGACTTCGGCAGCCGAGCGCGTGTTCACGCCGGCCTCGGCGAGCTCACGCAGCATATCCCGGTTCGCTGGGTCGGAGAAGTATCTAATTATGCAGGCCGCGGTCGTCCCGCCTATGTCGTCGATCGCGGTGAGTTCCTCCGCAGGGGCGTCGGCGAGTTCTTCGACCGAGCCGAAATGTCTCATTATGTCTTTTGCGGCGACCTTCCCGACGTTTCGTATCGCGAGGCCGGCGAGCAGTTTCCAGGACTCGTTCGACTTCGACGCCTCGATCGACGCGAGCAGCTTGTCGGTGTTTTTCTCTCTGCCCGTTAT
>CADCPG010000058.1 GCA_902803255.1 uncultured Ruminococcus sp.
CCCACCGTATGGCGCGCATTAAGGGACTCGAACCCCCGGCCTACTGCTTAGAAGGCAGTTGCTCTATCCGGCTGAGCTAAATGCGCAACTCAAACAGTGCGGCGTGCCCCGAAGAGGCACGCCGCATATTACGGAGCGGGTGATGGGAATCGAACCCACGCGGCCAGCTTGGAAGGCTGGAATTCTACCATTGAACTACACCCGCAGACAGCGTTCTTCAAAACTGCCTAAATATAATACCACAAACCGGTGAAAAAGTCAACTGTTTTCTTCGCAATAACGCAAAAAAATCGTCCGGATAGATCCGCCGGCCCCTCAGAGACGGCCCGGACGGGGAAATATACCGTGCAGCACGCCGCCGGTAAGAGACTCATTTGAGAAGGCGGACATGTGCGCGGCAGGCGTCTCATCCGCCGGACGGCCGCTTTGCGGCCGTCCGGCGGATGCGCATCGCGCTCAAACCTCCGGGGTATAGAGATCCCTCATGATCTGCATCGTCTTTCTCGCGTTCTCGAGGTGGAGAACGAGGATCTCGAGCGGCAGCCGTGAGAACTCCCCGATGAGCTCCATGTTGAGCGTGCCGGAATAGCCGGTCTCGCTGAGGGCTTCAAGCACCTGTTTCCAGTCGATCCTGCCGTATCCCGGAGTCAGGTGGAGATCCTCGTAGATCGGTCCGATCAGGCCGAAGTTGTCGTTGATGTGGAGCGAGCCGAGCCTGCCGCCGAGTTTTCTGATCATCCCGGGGACGTCCTCCCCGGCGATGTTCGCGTGTCCGGTGTCGAGGCAGACGCCGACATATTCGCTTCCAATCTTATCGGTTATATAGATCAGATCCTCCGCCCTTCCGCACGGGAGCCCGGGATTGCCGGGCAGCAGCTTGTGCTTGTGGTCGAAAAGGTTCTCGATGTTTATGTGTACCCCGGTCTCCTCCGCTTTCCGCACCATCGATCCGAAGAATTCGACGTTGATGTCGAGGATCTTCTTTCTCGTCTCCTCATCGGGCATGTCCATCCATCTCTCAAGCGGGTGGAAAACAAGTCTGTCCGCATCGAGCATGCGGCATGCGTCGAAGTTCGCGAGCAGCATCTCCTCCGGCATATCGAAGGAGAAGTCCTCTCCGATCTCCTTTTTGCGCTTCCAGTACGCGTGGCACTGTCCGACCGACAGACCGTACGAGCGGAAGAGCTTCGCGGTTTTCTCCACCCACGCGAAGCGGTCGGCGCCCCTCATCGGCGCGTCGGGTTTGTCGCAGTAGAGACACAGCCAGAAATCGACATACTGATATCCGGCCTCAGCTATGATCTCCAGAGTTTTCTCAAGTCCGATCTTGACGTCGATCTTTCCGATCCCGATACTGATGGGATTTTTCATTGTTTCTTACCAGCCTGCTTTCCTATATATCATTTGATATTGCTGTACAGATACGACATCCTGCCGTAAGGGGCGGCGTCGCCGTCGCGGTAGAACGACATGACGTCGGTCGTGTCGCAGCCGTCGGTCCATTTGAACGAGAGCGATATGAGGTCGTTCTCCGGGTCGTCGGTGCCGTCGAGGCCGAGGATGCCTCGCGGGATCTTCACGGCAAGCGATCTGCCCGACGAGATATACTCGACGGCCCCGGCGTCCTCCCAGCCGCTGCCGCCGGCGGCCGCCTTCTCAAGCGACATCGTGCCGCCCTCCGCCTTTTTCCGGTTGACCGCGAAGCTGAATCCCGCAACCTTCCCCGCGACGTCGCCGCCGCCGCTTCCGAATACAGGCGTGTTGCCGCTGTTCGGACAGATGAGCAGAGTCATGCGGCCCTCCGGCTCGAACATGACCTTCGAACCTCTCACTTCGGCATAGAACCAGAGATAGTCCCTGTCGCGGAGCACCTTCGTCACCGTAATATCGTTGAGTCCGGTGGCGTTTTTGTAGCTTATCCCGCCGAAGCCCTGCGCGTTCCGGTCTCCGTCGTCGGAGGAGTAATCGCGGTAGACGGCGGTCGCGCCGTCAAAAGCCTCAAGCGCGGCGTCGGGACTGCCGGTGTCGACGCTGGCGTATCCGCCGATGTCGACTCTGGGCGGCGTGCCCTTGAAGCGCCGGATACCGCCAGCGAGCTGCATATAGTAGTTGTCGCCGAACAGACCGTCCATCGGTTCGATGTCCCGCGACGTGTCGGGATCGCAGCAGTCGACGAAATATATCGGGTATTTAGGGTTGAGCGTCGCGGGCTGCCGCTGCGCGCCCCACTCGTTCCAGCCGGTGACGAATATGTTCCTGACGTTCCTGCTCAGCGCCCATTCCCACTGCTCGGCAAAATTGTATCCGTGCAGCACGGCGCCGGGCGACCTGTCGTTTGAGCCGTCGTGCCAGCTTCTCGTCCTGTCGTTCGCGCCGTAGAAGGCGGTGGCGCTCATCGTGACGGTCGACGAATGCTGCGCGACCGAAATGTTGACAAACTTCCCGCCGTCGTAGACCGCGGCGTCGGAGAGAAGACGGCCGAATTCCATCCAGGGGAAGCCGTCCTCCTTCTTCCCTTCGGTCGGCCACTGACTCTCCTTGATCCTGAAAAATGCGCGCGCCTCGGCCGAGATCTCAGGGTCGGAGGAGCTGCCGACGATCATCGGCCTGCCTTCCCACATATACCAGATGTCGGAATATTCGGGATGAGCTTTGTATATCTCGTTATAGACCGCGTTGATCGTCCTGCCGGACGACGAATTGGTGTAGAACGCGATCTTCGGGACGTCGAAGCCGTCGTCGTGATATTTTTTGAGCATGCTCATCAGCCGCAGCGCCTGCGCGGAGTATGTGTATCCGTTGGTGGCGTCGATGACAAGGTAGTCGATGCCG
>CADCPG010000059.1 GCA_902803255.1 uncultured Ruminococcus sp.
ATCTCGGGAGTCGGGTTCGCCATCGGGAACACGATCGCGTCCTTCGCCATGGTGGCGACCATCTCCTTAGTGACGACGCCGGGGGCCGAAACGCCGATGAAGACGTCGGCTCCGCGGAGGGCGTCGGCTATGGTGCCCTTGAGGTGACCGGCGTTCGTGATCGCAGCCATCTCGGCCTGGGCCGGGTTGAGTCTCGGGTCGCCTTCGCAGACGATGCCCTTCGAGTTGCACATGATGATCTTCTTCGAGTCGACGCCGAGTCTGATGAGGTGCTTGGCGATCGAGATGCCGGCGGCGCCGGCGCCGCTCATGGCGACCTTTATGTCGCCGATCTTCTTGCCGACGATCTTGAGGGCGTTGAGCAGGGCGGCGGCAACGACGATGGCGGTGCCGTGCTGGTCGTCGTGGAAGATCGGGATGTCGCACAGTTCGATCAGTCTTCTCTCGATCTCAAAGCAGCGGGGAGCCGAGATGTCCTCGAGGTTGATGCCGCCGAACGAGCCGGAGAGCAGGTATATCGTGCGAACGATCTCGTCGACGTCCTTCGATTTGATGCAGAGCGGGAAGGCGTCGACGTCGGCAAACTCCTTGAAGAGTATGCACTTGCCTTCCATGACGGGCATTCCGGCTTCGGGTCCGATGTCTCCGAGACCGAGAACGGCAGTGCCGTCGGTGATGACGGCGACGAGGTTGTTGCGGCGGGTCAGCTCGTAGGACTTGTTGATATCCTTCTGGATCTCAAGGCAGGGCTCGGCGACGCCGGGGGTGTAGGCAAGAGAAAGGTCCTGTCTGGTCTCTACCGAAACACGGGACCTGACTTCGATCTTGCCGTTCCACTCGTAATGCTTTTTGAGGGATTCTTCTCTGATATTTGCCATTTTCGTTTACCCTTTCCTGATCAGGCTTCCCACGGGAAGGTGTACTGCTTCAGACCCAGCTCGTCTCTGACGGCAACGAGTTCCTTCTGGACGGCGGCGTTGATCGGAACGCCGGCGCGGCGCGCGCATCTGACTTCGAATTCCTTCTCGCCCGCGGTGTAGATCCTCTCGGCTCCGGGAGCCTTCTCGGAAGCGCGGAGAGCGCGGCAGATGTCGCCGGCGGTCTTTCTGAAGGTGCATTCGCCCATAAAGTGCTCGGTGTCGATGGCGAAGAAGAAGTGACCGAGATGGAATTTCTTCTTGGAGCCGTCCTCGGCGATGCCGGAAAGCTGCTTCATGAAGGGACCGCCCGTGAACGCGGCGGAAAGGATCTCGACGACGGCGGCGTAGCCGTAGCCCTTGTATCCCGCAAGTTCCTCGCCTGCTCCTCCGAGCGGGCAGAGAGCCGCCTTGCCGGTGTTCAGCTCGGTGAGGATGGCGACCGAGTCGGTATGGTATTTGCCGTCGCGGCCGATGACCTGTCCCTCGGGGGTGGGTTTGCCGATCCTGGCGTAATATTCGATCTTGCCTCTCTGAACGATGGAAGTCGCGCAGTCGAGTACGAAATCGTAGGGCTCGTCGGTCGGAAGACCGAAGGTGAGCGGGTTGGTTCCCATCATGTTTTCGACTCCGAAGGTCGGAGCGATCGACGGACGGGCGTTGGTGCCGGTGATGCCGACGCAGCCCATCTTCGTCGCCATGGTGGCGTAGTATCCGGCGATACCGTAATGGCAGGAGTTCTGAACGGCGACTCCGCCCATGCCGTATTTCTTCGCTTTTTCGATCGCCATCTGCATGGCCTTGTGGCCGACGACCTGTCCCATTCCGTCTCCGCCGTCGAGCACCGCGGTGCACTCGGTCTCTTTGAGGACGGTGATGTTCGTTACCGGGTTCTGGATGCCCGCCTTGATCCTGTCAAGGTAGATGGGCTTGAAGCGGTTGACGCCGTGGGACTCGATGCCCCTCTTGTCCGATTCGAGAAGTACGTCGGCGCAAATTATTGCGTCCTGTCTCGGAATTCCGTAGCCGACGAAGGAGTCGACGACGAAATTGGTGATTGTTGTCCAGTCGACAACGTTGTTTTTGACCTGTTCTGCCATTGTTTTTATCCTTTCGGTTATTAAAATATCAAAGTCAGGGGTCCGGCGTGTGAAAGACCACAACGAAACCCATAATATTATATCACTTTGCGGTAAATAATACAAGTGAAAAAACCGAAATTGTACCGGCTTTGACGTCACTCCGCTTCGAGCGGAAACGGAAATCAAATCACTTGACTGACGGTTTGAAAAGTGATATAATGAATTTAGGCAATACCGCACAATTCAACGCACGCGTCTTG
>CADCPG010000060.1 GCA_902803255.1 uncultured Ruminococcus sp.
ATCTTCCGCGATCTTCTGGATCGCGGTCTGGGCGGCGGCGGCATACGGCGCGGGCAGCAGTCTGATACTGCCGTCCCCGGCGGAGACCTTCGGGCGTCTTCTTTCCCTGCTCGGCGAAGGCGATTTCTGGCTGACAACGTTTAAGTCACTGCTGCGGATCACCGCAGGCACATTTGCCGGAGCAGCCGCCGGAGTGCTCTGTGCGGCACTGTCATACTCTGCAAGGCCGGCGGAGACGCTCATGAAACCGGCTGTGACCGTAATAAGGGCGACGCCTGTCGCCTCGTTCATCATAATAGCCATGCTCTGGATCGGCAGGGGGAATCTTCCCTCCTTCATATCCTTCCTCATGGTATTTCCGATCATATACACCAATACTCTGACCGGCCTTCGCGAGGTCGGGGACGATGAAAAAAACACCGCCGCTCTTTTCGAGCTGACGGTCCCCGGAAAACTCCGGTACGTCTATTTCCCCGCGGTGAAGCCTTATTTCCTGGCTGCGGTGAAGACGGCGACCGGCCTTTCGTGGAAAGCTGGCATCGCGGCCGAAGTTCTGGCCTTCTCTCCGGATTCGATCGGCAGGAAGCTGTCGGAGTCCAAGAACTACCTCGAAACGGTAGATCTGTTCGCCTGGACCGCCGTCGTCGTGATACTAAGCCTGCTGTTCGAGATCCTCTTTGAGCGGATCGGCAGATACCTGTCAGTCAGCGGAAGGAGGATACGGAAGCTGGAGAACGAACTGAAAGCGTCGGAAAACGTCGAATCTTACGGAGGTGGCGCGTCATGACGGCAGCTGTCGAACTGTGCGGGATCACGAAACGGTACGGCGAACGCACCGTCATCGAGGGTCTGTCGCACGTATTCGAGCCCGGCCTTGTATACAGGATCGAAGGGCCGTCGGGCTGCGGAAAATCGACCCTTCTCCGCATCATCGCCGGCATCGACCGGAAATATACGGGCAGTGTCGATCTGCACGGGGCATCGGTCTCGATGAGCCCCCAGGGCGGAGGCCTGCTCCCGGGGATAACGGCGGCCGAGAACGTCATGATGGCGATGACCCGCGGAAGGGGCGGCAGGACTGTCACCAGGAAGGCCGCAGCCGCGTCGTTTGCGCTGATGCGGGAACTTGGCATCGGCGAAGGCTATTCGATGATGCCGTCCGAATACTCGGGAGGGATGCGCGCGAGAGTCGGGATCGCGAGAGCTCTCGCCAGAGAGGCGGACCTGTACCTTTTCGACGAGCCGTTCGCGGCTCTCGACAGCGCGAGCATAGCCAGAGTTTCGTCGGTCATAAAGGAGCGTACGGCGGGCAGGACCGTCATATGCGTCGTCCACGACAGCATATCGGCCGACACCGGGAGCTTTTCCGACGTCACCCTCCGCATGACGGGCAGCCCTGCCTCCGGTTTCGACATATCGCAAGACTCTGACTGACCCCGCCCCGGCCTCGAGACCGGGATCACTGCCGCAAAGGCTGAGACCATACTGAAAGGAGCAAGTGACAATGAGCAAAGAGATAAGGATCGGCGTATTCGGCTGCAGCAGAGGAATGAACTACGCAAAGCTGTTCGCTCAGGACGACACCTTCGAGATCGTCGCGTTCTGCGACAAGAATGAGGAAAGACGCAGGCGCGCCGCCGAGACCTACCCGGATATTCCGGTCTTTCCTGACTTTGACGGATTCATTTCATACGGCGCGGAACACGGTATGAACGCGGTGTTCCTTGCCAACTATTTCCATGAACACGCCCCTTACGCGATAAAGGTCATGGAGGCCGGCATGGCCGCACTCTCCGAGTGTCTGCCCGCCGCCACGCTGAAGCAGTGCTGCGACCTGGTAAGGGCGACCGAACGCCTCGGCGGAAAGTATATGTTCTGCGAGAACTACCCTTTTATGACCGGCAACCTGGAACTTACGAGACTGTGCCGCGAAGGTACTCTCGGAACGGTCATGTATCTCGAGGGTGAATACAACCATCACGACGATCCGGCGGCACTCTACGGAAGGTCGCAGGGCAGGTACCACTGGAGGAACTGGGAGCCCAGATGCTACTATCTGTCACACTCTCTCGCGCCTCTGATGGCCATGTCAGGAGGCATCCCGAGATACGTCTCCGCTCAGGCCGCCGTATCGCAGCTGCAGAAGGATAGATTCACCTTCCGAGCCGTCTCCGACGGTATGGCTCAGATGCTGTGCAAATTCGACAACGGCGCCGTGGCGCGCTTCAGCGGCTGCAACGGCATCGCATCCGGATATTCGGCTTACCGCGCGTTCGGCGACAGGGGCGCGGCGGAATGGGGCGCTCACACCGACAGGAAGATCCGCCTGCATTTCAGCAGCTGGAACTGCCCCGAGGGAGTTCCCGAGACTCAGTTCTACGATCCAGCCGAATCGGTATGCCGGACCGACCCCGACGTCGCGAAGGGCCTTTCGGCCGGACACGGCGGTTCCGACTACCTTGTCGTCCGGAAGATAGTCGCGTTTCTGCGCGACGGAGTAATGCCGTATTTCGACGTCTACAGGGCAGCCGCCATTTCCGCCACCGCTGCGCTTGCGCTTAAGAGCTGCCTCGCAAACGGCGAGATGTACAGGATACCCGACTTCCGCTGCGCTGAAGAAATGAAGGAAGTCGAGAACGACGACCTTACCCCGTTCTACGACGACGAAGGACACGGCGGCACCATCCGCCCGTCTCTGGAATACACCCCCGAACAGTTCGACAAAGTCGGCGTTTTCAACGGCTGAAGCACGGGGGCGCACCACCAAAAATACCGGGACCCGCATATGCAGGCCCCGGTATTTCATTTCCGGGCGGGAAGACGGACAGGTCCGTCCCGCCAGAGCGGAAGGATAAGGTCAGATCTTCTCCTTGACCTTGGAAGCTTTTCCTACTCTGTCGCGCAGGTAGTAGAGCTTCGAACGTCTGACGACACCGGATCTCGTGATATCGACAGCAACGACGTTCGGTGAGTGGATCGGGAAAGTCTTCTCGACGCCTACGCCGTATGACATGCGTCTTACGGTGAAGGTCTCGGAGATGCCGCCGTTACGCTTCGCGATGACGGTACCCTCGAACATCTGGATCCTTTCTCTGGTCCCTTCCTTGATCCTGTTGTGAACACGGACGTTGTCACCCACGTTGACGGTGGGGATCTCCGTCTTCATCTGCTCCTTTGTCATAGCCGCAATGTAATCCATTACAGGGCCCCTCCTTTTCAGGAAAAATAGGAACATTCTTACGAAGAGCTCGCATTGGACTGCCCCTGTGCGAAAACGCACTGTAATATTATACCACAAATTCTTTTTTTGTCAACTGTTTTTTGAAGGAAAAGCGCCCGAAAGAGATTTTTTATTGCATTTTCATGCGACTTGAAATATAATAATATCAATTGCAGAACATCACCCGGCGCCGCCGCTGCGGTCCCCGGAGACAGAAAAAACGGAGGGCATCCGAATGGACCTCAGACCGGAACACTCATCCAGAAACAAGATATTGATAATCAACGGTCCCAACATCAACATGCTGGGCATCCGCGAGCCCGGGATCTACGGCAGAAAGACCTATTCCGACCTGTGCGGATTCCTTCGCGACACATGCGCCTCCCGCGGCCTTGTGTGCGAGCTGTTCCAGTCGAATCACGAAGGAGAGATCGTAGACAGGATACAGGCGGCATACGGAGACGAGGAACTTCTAGGCATCGTGATCAACCCCGCCGCCTACACTCACACGAGCATAGCGATCCCCGACGCCCTGAAGGCGGTGGGGATCCCGGCGGTCGAAGTGCATCTCAGTGACATTTCGTCGCGCGAGGA
>CADCPG010000061.1 GCA_902803255.1 uncultured Ruminococcus sp.
CGACTTCCCGGTGTCGGGAGGAGTCGCCGGCGGTGTGGTGACAGCTGCGGTCGTGACGGGCGGCTTTGTGACCTCGGCGGTCGTGACTTCGGCCGTCGTGACTTCGGCCGTCGTGATCTCAGCCGTAGTGATCTCAGATGTCGTGATCTCGGCCGTAGTGATCTCGGCCGTAGTGATCTCGGCCGTGGTGACTTCGGCCGTAGTGACTTCGGCCGTCGTGACGTCTGGAGGCGATGTCAGGGACTCACCCGTACCGTCCGTGACCGCGTCGGGCGGCAGCGTGACGAGTGGATAGTCGGGAGATGTCGATATGACACCGGTCTCTGCCGGCTCGGCCGGTCCCGCCGGGAGGTCCCCTCCTCCGCACGAGGAGAAGAGCGCCGCAGCAGCGAGAACGAGCGCGGCGATAGCCGCCGCGCCCTTTCCGGCATGACCTGTTTTTTTATATCTGATGATTCTCTTCAAAACGGATCTCCGTCCGGGATCAGAATTTGATGTCGAGCTTGTCGAACAGCGTGCCGTTCGCGATCGAATCGATGAGCTCCTCGAAGGTGAATCCGATCGAGAGGAAGAATATGATAAGTCCGACGCAGCAGGCTATGCAGACGATGATCCCGATGATCTTCCAGATGAACACCGCGGCCGAGAAGTGCTTGAGGCTCTTCTTCTTAGCTGCGAGCATAATGATGAAATCGACTATGAAGCCGATGACGGGGATCGCGTAAAGGAACATGAGCCAGAAGAAACCTCCGGTCGAGACGTTCCCGTCCTTCACCTTTTTACTGCCGGCCTGTCCTTCGGTCGCGGCCGCTGCGGCGGCTTCCGCGGCTGCCTTCTCGGCTGCCTTCTTTTCCTGTTTCAGCTGCTTTTTGCTCTTCTTTTCGGGTGCGGCCTGCTCCGGCTGCGGGGAGGCGTTCTGATGATCCTGCTGAGCGTATTCCACTCCCGGCTGCTGCGCGGGAGCGGGGGCGTACTGGCTGTCGAGATACTGACGGCCTTCGTCCACTCTCGCGGCGATGTCTGCGGCCGCCCTGTCGGCTTCAGCTCCGGCGGCTTCGAGCTTTTCCTCGGCCTCTGCCTTAATTGCCGCTATTTTTTCCCCGGCGTCGGTCTTTATAATCCCGGCTTCCGCCGCTATACCGGCGGCCGCGGCCGCCGCGGCCTCTGCGGCGCCTTCAACGGCGGATTCCGCCTGTTCCTTCGCCTCTTCGGCGGCGTCTCCGGCTTTTTCAGCCGCAGCTTCAAGTTTTTCGCCTGCCGCGGCGGCGGTATCAGCGGCGGACGACGCGGCTTCGGCTATCTGATCTCCTGCCTCTTCCGTCTTTTTGACGGCGGCTTCCGCGGCCTCTGCGGCGGTGTCCGCAGCGGCGGCAGCGGCTGCTCCGGCGGCAGCGGCGGCGGTCTCAGCGACGTCTGTCAGCTTCATGCCGCAGAACGGGCAGAATTTCGAATTATCGGTCAGCGGACTCCCGCAGTTGGAACAAAACTTTGCCATGGTATTCGATCCTCTCTATACTTAAATGATTTTGGTATCCCGTCCGGTACGGAGCCGCCCTGCGGGGCCCGCGCATCTTACGACTGTTAAATTTTATCATACAATAGAACAATTTGCAAGTATTTTTCGGAACGGTTCATAAACAATTCACGGTACATACCCGAAAATCACAAAAAAAACGGGCTTTTTGCCCCGGTCCTCCGTCGCCCCGGAAGGCTTCGCGCACGAAAAAAGGACCGGCAGGACCCCGCTCGGGGCCTGTCGGTCCGATGTATGCTCTGGCGCGCCGTAAGGGACTCGAACCCCCGGCCTTTTGGTTCGTAGCCAAACACTCTATCCAGCTGAGCTAACGGCGCATTTCCTGAGAGCCCTAATATTATACTCCTGTTTTCCCCCTTTGTCAAGCCCATTTTGAAGAAAAATCCGCAAGTGCCGGATATCGCTCCGGTTCGCCGGGCATGTTACTGAAAAAAGTCAGGAGGGTGATAATAAACAGGAACAAAAGGCAGGTTGAAGGAAAAACGCGGAAGGCGCACAGCCGGGCAGGAGCTCACACGTCAGCCGGTGCCGACTGACCCGCCGGCACTCCCTTCCGCACTGCCAGTCCGTACAGCAGAAGGCAATATGCCGGATCGGAGACGCGGACGGTGAGACCGGTCAGCGCGACATGGCGCAGCGGGACGTCGAAGGCGTTGACGGCGTAGGACTCGCTGTCATAGTCATAGTGGAACGTCATGGCGCGCGGCGCGCAGGCTGCGACCGGATCCAGCCGGGACGGTCCCCAGCGGAGGAAGGCGGTGGTGATCTCATAGCCGTTACGCAGCGGGACCGTTTCTGTCACTCCGTCGGCGTAATGAAGGAGATATGCTCCGGCCTTTTCGCCGTAAACTCCGCCGACCGGATAGCCGTGCGGCATGCTGACGTTCCCGAGGATCCTCAGCACGTCCCCCTCTGCCGAAACGGCAAAAAAACGTTCCCCCTCTGTAATGACGGCCGGTCTTGCGAGACATCCGGACGGCAGTCCGTCCTTCTGAAGGACCGGACCGAACCGAATGTGGCGCTCCCGCTTTTTCGGGTGGAAGAACCTGGTCACAGGTTCTCGGCTGCGTTCCTCCATAAGCCGCCACGCGCGGTCGTCCGGCCCGCAGCCGCTCTCGACCGGGACCGGCGTCCACGACGTGTCTTTCATAATATCCGACAGCACCAGACGGTATTCAGGAGACGGTTCTTCGTAAAGCCGGGAGAATTCCCGCCGGAACACGGGAAGATGCGAATGAGGCTTCCGGTCTATATCGGTCAGCCCCTCGCAGAGGATCCCGTCCCGGCATGCGGGCTCCATTCGTGAGAACTCATATATGTCCGACCAGCACCAGAGCGCCGCTCCGGCGAGGACGGGCTTATCCCCCGTATTGCGCCACATCGTAACCATGTCACGGATGAAACGGGCAAACAGGTCGTCGTTCCTCCAGACCATATATCCGCCCCACTCTGTAAAAACAAGCGGTTTGTCGTTCAGCTTTTCCGCGCTCTCCCACATACGCCCGGTATTGTCGGCGTACGGATGCATGGTATAGAAGTCGAACCCGTTTTCGGTAAAGAACTGTTTCGTCATCTCGATGCTCATGCAGTTGGCCCCCGAGACCGGACGCGTCGGATCGTTCTCACGGCAGACACGCGCCGCATCGCGCAGGTATTCCGCCGTAAACACGCATTCGTTGAATGCCAGCCAGAAGGCGACGCTGACGTGGCTCCGGTCGCGTACGACCGTCCGCCGCAGGACCTCAAGGCTGTCCCTGCAGAGGACTTCGTTCTTCATATCCGACCACCAGAGCCCAGGCTCCTCCGACACCATGAGCCCGAGCTCGTCGGCAAGCTCCAGTATCCTCCTGTTGTGCGGGTAATGGACGAGCCGGACGTAATTTGCGCCCTGCGCCTTGATCATCGTCATATCACGGCGCATCTGCTCCTCCGTCATCGTATGGCCCTGACCGCCCCAGAGATCGTGCCGGCAGACTCCGACGAGAAAGAGCGGTTCGCCGTTCAGACAGAACCTCCTGCCGCGAATTGAGAACGATTTGATACCGACGCGTCTCTCGTCGCGGTCGACCTCCGTCCCGCCGACAAAGACCGAGACTGTCAGTGTGTAAAGCGCCGGGCGGTC
>CADCPG010000062.1 GCA_902803255.1 uncultured Ruminococcus sp.
CCGATGTTCCAGCCGACGAGCTGCAGCTCGGCTCCGGGGACGCCGGCGGCCGAGAGGGCGTCGGCGATGTCGCGGACCCTGGCGAAATCGCACGCGACGAACATCGGCGGTTCGTCCTCCGGAGTCTGGAAGAGCACCGACGGCGGGCTCTGCTTCCAGCCCATCCTGATCCGTATTAGGGGATTCTTCCTCGCGTATTCGACGGCCGGTCTGCCGCACTTTTCGGCAAGCGTCGTTATCTCGCCGCGCGCGAGGCGGAGTTCGCGCTCCTTGGCCGCCATTTCTGCGTATCCCGCCGATGAGGGAAACTCTATGACCTCGAGCCTTATGTCCTCATAGGGCGGGTCGTCCCTTCCGAAGTCGTAAACAAGGCTGACACGGTATTCGCCCCCGCGCAGCTGTATCTCGAATCCCGCACGGTAGCTTCGCTCGAACCTCACCATGGCGGTGACGCGCGGCGTCTTTATCCCGTACCACGCCATGACCGGTTTGCGGTAGGAGTAAACGCCGTCGGGACGCTCCCCGAAGGTCACCATGATGTCGCCGTTCATCGAGATGTTGCGGGGGAGGATGTAGTATCCCTCCTCTCCTATGCGCGCGAGCGAGAAGTCGCCCAGGGCGCGCAGCATACCGGCCGAGGCGAACCGCTCCTTCTTAAGCGTGAGAAAGACGCTCTCCCCGCGCGCTTCGGCGTTGAATCTGCGGCGGTTGCCGAGTTCGTCGACCGCGAAAAATTCCTTATCGCTCATTATGCTCCTCCTGTTGCTCTTCGCCGGCCCTGAAAAAGAGGACACGCAGGGTCCGCAAAGATCCGCATGTCCTCCTTTTTACGTCCGGCACGGCTTGTCCCTTATCTGTTCGGGAACACTTTGCCGTAGTAGTCGTTGTTCAGAATGTATTTCGAGTATTTGTACATCTCGTTGACGAGGTTCGAATGATATGTCAGATATCCCGAACTCTTCAGCGCGTTCTCGTCCACGTTTATCCCGGGGAACGGGGTGAACTGCTTCGAGGCGTTGCTGAAGTATCCGTAGTCGGTGATCCAGTTGTAGCTCGAGGCGATCGACCCGGAGTTGCTCATGTTGAGTATCACGAAGCCCTCGGCGTCGGAGAGGATGTCGCGCCCCATGATGATCCGCGAGTCGAACTCGAGCCCGAAGAGGTTCGAGACGGTCGGCAGTATGTCGATCGCGGAGCAGACCTTGGATACCTTCACCGGTTCCTTCATGGAAGGAGACCAGATGATCAGAGGGGCGCGGTAGAGGTTGTAATTCGTGAATATGCCGGTCGTTCTGTCATCGATGCCGGAGAGCTGCGAGAGGGTGACGACGTTGTTGTCGTCGTTCGGCGAGATTGCGTAGGGGTAGTGGTCGGGAGCCATGACGAACACGGTGTCCTCGTATATGCCCTTGGCTTTGAGGTCTTCGATCAGGGTGGATACCATCAGCTCGACCTCATACTCGGCCGCGACGTAAGCGAGAGCGTTCTCGTCGGTGTAGGGAAGCCCGGCGGCCATGACCTCGGCCTTGTGGCGCTTCGCCTGCATGTTCCCGGTGAACGTTTCGTTCGGGTGGCCGCTTATCGTCATATAGTAGATATGGAAGGGCTTGCCGTCCGACGGGATGAAGGAGAGCGTGTTGTCGGCCATTTCCTTGTCGGACGCGGGCCAGCCGTGCTCGAAGGTGACGTTCCAGCCCGCCGAGCCTTCGTATCTGCCCGAAACGGTGAGGCTCTTGATGCCGTACCACTCGTATCCGTAGTTCGGATGCGAATCCTCGCGGCCGTAGTAGGTGTATTCGCCGTTGTGGAAGGCGCAGCAGCGGTATCCGAGCTTCTTCAGCTGGTTGCCGAGCGTGAACGGCTCATATGTCTTGGAGCTCTTGTAGAGCGCCAGGGCATTGTAGAAGTTGCCCGTTATGTTCGCGTATTCGCCGGTGTTGGTGCTCGCGCCCCACATCGAGCAGAAGTAGTTGTCGAAGACGAATCCCTCGTTCTTCATCTTCCACAGGGTGGGCGTGAAGTTTTTGTCTATCGCCGCCGGGGCCCAGGCTTCGACGGTAATGAATATCAGGTTCTTGCCCTTGAAGATGCCGGTGTATTCGTTTTTGTTCGTCGGAGCGCGGTTCGAGAACCAGGTGTGCGCGTTCTTCAGATCGTTGTTCTTGGCTGATGCTATGAGCGACTCGAAGTCGATGTCCATCACGTTGGGCGAGGTATCGATAACGACGGGCGGCTCGGTGATCACAGGCTCGGTATCGCCGGTCGGGACGGGCGACGTCTCTCCTCCGATCCCGGTCGTGCCGGGGGCTTCGGTGCCGGGTGCGGGAGCCCCGGTCCCGCTCTCTTTGCCGGTGCCTGTGCCGAAAATATCGCGCCAGTCCTGCGTCACGACGGTCGACGGCGGGTCGATGCCGCTGTCGGTACGGTTGCCGAACAGCGTGTACTTGGTGTCGAGCCGCAGGGCGGTGAAGAGGCCGAACCTCGATGCCGCCTCGGACATCATGAAGCCCTCGTTGTATACGTACCTGTCACCCATCGGGTCCTTGTGGAGATTGACGAATCCGATCCCGAAGAGGAAGAAAACGAGCGACAGGGCGGCGCACACGCCGCGCTTCAGCCAGCTGAGCGGGAGCGGCTTCACGGCCTTGCGGCCGATCAGCGCGAACACGGCGGGCGGAACGAAGAGCAGCAGTATCGGTATGATGTTCTTCCAGATCGCCGCGAGAGTCTCACGCCAGAAAACGGCTATCTGTCCTCCTACCTCGAGAAGGCCCCAGTAGAAGAAGTCCTTGAAGAAGCTGCAGTATACGAGCTGGACGCCGAAGTACACCGTGACGACCAGCAGTATCCCGACCGACACCCAGTAGTTGACCTTCTGCGGGAAGGCGGTGCAGATCAGCGACACGACGAGCCCGGCCGAGATGCCGAAGAGTACGGCGTACGCGAAGAACGAGCCGAATATGTCGCCGAAACCGAAGAGCGACGCGTGAACGAGAAATTCGTAGTAGATGAAGCTCACCGGGAAGAAGATGATCATCAGTATGTTGGTGATGTTTATCTCAGCCGGGTCCTTGTCACTCGGGCGTCTCCTTACCGCTGTCCTCCGGTCGACCGGGGGGCGCTTGGCGGATGGCGCCGTACGGGTTATTTTCTGTGTGTCTCTTTTCTGTTCCATTATTTGTGATAGAGTTTCTTGGTCTGGTATACGGGCTCGGTGGTGATGTTGACTCCTATCTTCTTAAGGAGGTTCTCGTCCACCTGCGAGAGGATGACGGTAGAGTGGGCGTCGCAGCCGCGGAGCTTGTTGAGCTGGTCGATGGCCCGTTCGGCCTCGGGCGAGCTGACGGCGCAGACCGAAAGAGCGATGAGCACTTCGTCGGTGTGGAGCCTGGGGTTGTGGTTGCCCAGGTGTTCGACCTTGAGATGCTGTATGGGCGTGATGACGTTGGGGGATATGAGGTGCAGGCTGTCGTCGATGCCCGCGAGCGCCTTGAGGGCGTTGATGAGCATGGCCGAGGTGGCTCCGAGCAGCTTCGACGTTTTGCCCGTTATTATGCGGCCGTCGGACAGTTCGATGGCGGTGGCGGGCGCGCCCGTCTCGGCGGCCTTGGCCATCGCGGCCCCGACGACCGGTCTGTCGGCGGGAGAGAGCCCCGCCTGCTTCATCTGGAGCTCGTGCTTGAATATGAGGTCGGCCGGCAGCTCGCCCGCGCGGATGGCGCATCTGGCGGCGTAGTAGCGGCGTATGATCTCCTGGTTCGCCGCCTTTCGCACCGCTTCGTCGTCGGTGATGCAGAAGCCGGCCATGTTGACGCCCATGTCGGTCGGAGACTTGTAGGGGCAGCTCCCGTATATCTTCTCGAATATCGCCGAGAGGACGGGGAAGATCTCTATGTCGCGGTTGTAGTTCACGGTGGTGGCGCCGTACGCCTCGAGGTGGAAGGGGTCGATCATGTTGACGTCGGCGAGGTCGGTGGTGGCGGCTTCGTAAGCTATGTTGACGGGGTGGCGGAGCGGAAGGTTCCAGATCGGGAAGGTCTCGAATTTGGCGTATCCGGCGTGAACGCCGCGCTTGATCTCGTTGTAGACCTGGGAGAGGCAGACGGCCATCTTGCCGCTGCCCGGTCCGGGCGCGGTCACGACGACCAGCGGCTTTTCGGTCTCGATGAAATCGTTCTTTCCGTAGCCCTGGTCGGATACTATCAGCTCGACGTTAGAGGGATATCCGGGGATCGGATAGTGGCGGTACACCTTCATGCCCAGGTCCTCGAGCTTCTTCTGGAAGGACAGAGCGGCTGGCTGGCCCTCGAAGCAGGTCATGACGACTCCGTTGACCTTGAGGCCGAAATGACGGAAGACGTCGGTGAGGCGCAGCACGTCGGCGTCGTAGGTGATCCCGATGTCGCTCCGCTTCTTGCTCTTTTCGATGTCGCCGGAATTGATGACGATGACCACTTCGGCCTGATCCTTGAGCTGGAGCAGCATCTTCATCTTGCTGTCCGGCTCGAAGCCGGGGAGAACCCTCGACGCGTGGTTGTCGTCATAGAGCTTCCCGCCGAATTCGAGGTAGAGCTTTCCTCCGAAAGCGCTTATCCTCTCGCGTATCTTTTCCGACTGAAGCCGGAGATACATGTCGTTGTCGAATCCGATCCTCTTGCCTGTATCCACTCAGATCACCGTCCCCGAAGAGCACCCGCCGGCGTCAAACGCCGGGCGGCGCCCGTAAACAAAAATATATAATTATTATACTGTATTTTGTAGCTTTTTTCAACCGTTTTTTCGCTTCTCCGTCAAAAAGATGCGTCATCCCCCGGAACCCCGTTATATTGCACAACCGGCGGCGGACCGCCGGGCGCTTTTTTGTAAATAAACACAATTGACTTTTTAATGTCAAATGGTTATAATAATACATTATATTAATTTGCTGATCCGTGTGGGGCAATGGCGGGCGCCGGTCCGCTAAATTCAGACTGCTTCACACATGTTTTCTTCCTTGGGACACACCGCCCCGGGGGGCGAACTGAAACAAAAAGAAAAGGAGAGTATTCCATGCCTTCCGCAATTCTCCTCGTAGTGCTCGGCGCGGCCGTCGCGGCGCTGCTTTACGCGGCCGTGAACTTCTTCAGGGTAAAGAAGCTTGAAGAGGGCACCGACAGAATGAAAGAGATCGCCTCGGCCATCAGGATCGGGGCAAAGGCCTTTGTGAACTACGAACTCAAGCTGATCGTGATAGTCGCGCTTATCGTCGCGGCCGTCATAGCCCTGCTGGTCTCCTGGCAGGCTGCGATCGCCTTCCTGCTCGGCGCGACCATGAGCGAATGCGCCGGGTACGTCGGCATGAAGATCGCGACATACGCGAACGTCAGGGTCACGAACAGAGCAAGACAGACGAAGAACCTCGGCAGCACGCTGAAGGTTGCCTTCCGCGGCGGCTCGGTAATGGGCCTGTGCGTCGGCGGATTCGCCCTGCTCGGCATATTCATCGTATACATGGCCTTCGGACTCGGTCTCGGGCAGATCGAGGACATAGTGGGTATGGCTCATGACGCCGGAAAGCAGAACAGCCTGCTCCACCTGATCGTCCCCGCGTACAACCTGCCCACCACCTTCACGATGACCATCTCGGGCTACGCCCTCGGATGCTCGATCATCGCCCTCTTCAACAGGGTGGGCGGAGGCATCTACACCAAGGCAGCGGACATGGGAGCCGACCTCGTCGGCAAGACCGAGGCCCACATCCCGGAGGACGACCCCCGCAATCCCGCCACGATAGCAGATAACGTCGGCGACAATGTAGGCGACGTGGCCGGACTCGGCTCCGACCTGCTCGAGAGCTACGTCAGCGCCATCCTCTCGTCCGCGATCCTCGCGGCCGAGCTCTTCGCGAAGAACGTATTCAAGAACACCGAGCTCCTCCGCTCGATGCTCTATTTCCCGGTCGTGCTGGCCGGCGTCGGCATCATCGCCTGCGTCATCGGCATCGCCTCGCTCCTCGTCAGAAAGAAGCTCTCCGACGACCCGCATAAGGAACTCAACCTCGCGACCTGGATATCCGCCGGTCTCGCGATCGTGGGCGCCTTCGCGCTCTCCTATGTTTTCTTCGGAAAATTCGGCGGCGCCGAAGCCGGCGTCAGCGGGGTCTCGGTTTTCGACACCGTAGAATTCAAGGCCGGATGGGTCTCGCCCGCCGTTACCGCGGCGATTGGCATCGTCGCCGGCATAGTTATCGGAATAATCGCCGAATACTACACGAGCTATGACTACAGGCCGACGACGCTCATCTCCGAGGCTTCGGTCGACGGTCCCGCTCTGACGATCACCCAGGGCCTCGCGCTCGGCATGCGCTCGTGCATGTATCCCTGCGCCGTGCTGGGCATCGCGATCTACTCGTCATATCTCATCGCCGGCATGTACGGCATAGCGATCGCCGCGCTCGGCATGCTCTCATTCGTCGCGACGACGGTCTCGGTCGACACCTACGGCCCGATCTCCGACAACGCGGGCGGCATTGCCGAGATGAGCTTCCTCGATCCCGAAGTCAGGGCGATCACCGACAAGCTCGACAGCGTGGGCAACACCACCGCCGCGATCGGTAAGGGATTCGCCATCGGTTCGGCCGCTCTGGCCACCATGTCGATGATGTCCTCCTACCTCTTCGCCACGTCGAAGCCGGTGGAAGACATCGTCAAGGGCGCCCTTGATTCGATCTCTCTCAACATTATAAAGCCGCTTACCCTCGCCGGAGCGATCGTCGGAGCCGCGCTCCCGTTCATGTTCTCCGGCATGCTGATAGACGCCGTCGCCAAGGCCGCCAGGAAGATGGTCGACGAAGTCAGACGCCAGTTCGCCGAGATAAAGGGCCTGCTTGAGGGCAAAGTCCTTCCCGACTACAAGACCTGCATCGAGATCTCCTCGCAGGGCGCGCTCCGCGAGATGCGGATGCCGGCCGTCATAGCCATCGCGTTCCCCGTGATCTGCGGTTTCCTCTTCGGAGCCGAATTCGTCGCCGGCATACTGCTCGGCGCCACCATCTCCGCGATCATGCTCGCGATCTTCACCGGTAACGCCGGCGGAGCGTGGGACAACGCCAAGAAGTACATCGAGACCGGCGCGATAAAGGGCCACGGGAAGGGAAGCCCGGCGCACGACGCCGCGGTCGTCGGCGACACCGTCGGAGACCCGCTGAAAGACACCGTCGGTCCGTCGCTCGACATCCTCATCAAGATCATGTCGGTCATCTCGCTGGTGACGGTGGTCGTCTTCAGCAGGTTCAATCTGATCGACTGGATCATGAGCCTCATCGGCTGACAGACTTTAGAACGGCGTCTGCCGCTCTAAAGCCTCGCCTGATAACGGCTTTCGCCGTTCTGAGGTTATGCCGGATAACGGTGTGCTCCGGGCAGAGGCAGCACAGAGTTTTTTGAAAAGGGCAGGCAGGATGTCTGCCCTTTTTCGCCCCTTTGACGGCTCAAACCGCGCAGGCTGTTCTTTATATTGACTTTTTTCAGCAAATAGTATATAATTTTACGAGTTGTTCCGCGCGGGAGTCCGCCTCCCGGCGGGCGCCGACGAATAACGATCCGGAAGGAGACAGAAAAACATGAATATCTTCATGAGATTTCCCGGCGGGCGCGCAAAGGCCATGACGCTCAGCTACGACGACGGCGTCGAATCCGACGTCAGGCTCATCGAAATAATGCACAAAAACGGTCTGTACGGCACCTTCAACGTCAATTTCGGCGTGCTGGCACCCGAGGGAAAGGTGTATCCGGCGGGGACCGTCCACCGCCGCATGTCGCGCAGCGGGATCATCTCCGCGTACCGGGACAGCGGTATGGAGGTCGCGATCCACGGCTTCACCCACCCGTTCCTCGATCAGCTCCCGCCCGAGATCGCTCTGTCCGAGGTGTATAAGGACAGGGTCGCGGCAGAGGAGATCTTCGGCGGCCCGATCCGCGGCATGGCGTATCCCTACGGTACCTTCAGCGACACCGTGGTGAACATACTGAAGACATGCGGGATCGCCTACTGCAGGACGGTAAGGCCCACCCGGGACTTCAGGATACCCGAATTCCCGCTCCTGCTCGACCCCACCTGCAAGCACCTCGATCCCGCGCTCTTCGAACTGCTCGGGAGATTCCTGGACAAGGAGGCCCGCCACGAGCCGCAGCTCTTCTATCTCTGGGGCCACACCTTCGAGTTCGACAGGGACGGCAACTGGGACCTCATCGAAAAATTCGCGGAGACCGCGGGCGGTCACGGCGACGACGTATGGTACGCCACCAATATCGACATAATCGACTACATAGCCGCCTACCGTTCTCTCAGATGGACGCTCGACATGACGCGATTCACCAATCCTACGTCGACCGAGATCTGGCTGACCGTCGGAGTGGACGGAGTATACAGAAACTATACCGCCGCCCCCGGAGAAACGGTGGACGTAACGACATAACCGGCCGCCGGGACAGCCTTCCGGCGTCCGGACGGACAGCGGAAAGGCAGACATAAAAGAAAAATGCTTCTTGGCAAATACGTAAACAAATATTATCTCAAATACTGGTACTTTTACCTGCTCGGAGTCATCGCGCTGGTGGCGGTCGACTATGTCCAGCTCTTCCAGCCCGAGGTGCTCGGACAGATCATCGACCATCTCTCCGACTCGACCAAAAACGGGACGCCGGCGGACACCGGGCTCATAGCGCGGCTTTGCGGAAAGATCATGGCCGTCGCCGCCGTTATGTTCGCCGGCAGGATGCTCTGGCGCTACACTCTCTTCAACGCCTCGCAGCGGATCGAAGCGGGACTGCGCCGCGAGATGTTCGAAAAGAGCGAGAGACTCTCGCAGCGCTACTACCACGAGACCAAGGTCGGTTCGATCATGTCGTGGTTCACCACCGACCTCGAGACGGTGGAGGAGTTCACCGGCTTCGGCACGGTCCAGCTCGTCGACGCTCTCTTCCTCGGCATACTCGTCATCATCAGGATGGTGAACATGGACTGGGTCCTGGCTCTCTTCGCGACCGTCCCGATGATACTCATCATCGTCTGGGGCGTTCTCGTCGAGAAGTACATGGGCCTCAAGTGGGAGGAGAGGCAGCGCGAGTACGACCGCCTCTACGACTTCACGCAGGAGAACTTCAGCGGCATCCGGGTCATCAAGGCCTTCGTAAAGGAGACCGCCGAGCTGCACGCCTTCGCGAAGGTCGCGCGGAAGAACCGCGACAGCAACATATCGTTCGTGAGGGTGTCGGTGTTCTTTGACGTCGTTATCGAGATCATCATAGCCGTAATCATGGCCGTGATAGTCGGTTTCGGCTCGTGGTTCGTCTGGGCAGCCGTCTCGGGTTCGCCCGTGGTCATTTTCAGACACCCGGTGGTGCTCACCGCCGGACAGCTCGTGACCTTCTTCGGCTATTTCGAATCGCTTATATGGCCGATGATAGCCCTGGGTTCGCTCGTCACGATGCTCAGCCGCGCCAGAGCCTCGATGAAGCGCGTCACCGCCTTCCTCGAAGCCGGCGAGGATCTGACCGACAGGGAGAACGCCGAAGTCCTCTCCGGCGTCAGAGGCGGCATCGAGTTCCGCGGGCTCACTTTCGCATATCCCGGCGCTTCGGAGCCGGCACTGAAGGATATTTCCTTCAGGATCGAACCCGGCGAGACGGTGGGCGTCGTGGGACGCGTGGGGAGCGGCAAGACCACGATCCTCGCGCTGCTGACGAGGCTCTACAACGTCGATGACGGCACGCTCTTCATCGACGGCAGGGACGTGATGGACTGCACGGTGGCGTCTGTCAGGGAGGCCGTCGCTGCGGTCCCGCAGGACAACTTCCTCTTCTCCGACACCGTCGAGCACAACATAACCTTCTCGAAGGAGGGCGCGACGCACGAGGCCGCCGCCGCGGCGGCCGCATTTGCCGACGTCGCCGACAACATCGACTCCTTCCCCGACGGATACGGAACGCTGACCGGCGAGAGGGGAGTCACCCTTTCGGGCGGCCAGAAGCAGCGCATATCCATCGCCAGGGCATACCTCAAGGACGCCCCGATAATGGTGATGGACGACTCGGTGTCGGCGGTGGACGTCGGGACAGAGGAAAAGATCCTGGCCAATATAAGGAAGCTCCGCGCCGGGAAGACCACGGTCATAATAGCGTCGAGGGTCTCGACCGTAGCGCACGCCGACCGCATCATCGTGCTGAACGAGGGGCGTCTGGAGGCGTTCGGCAGTCCGTCGGAGCTCGCCGGGAGTTCTCCCACTTACAAAAAAATGGTCATGCTCCAGGAACTCGAGAAAGAGGTGTCCGGAGCCGACCGTGAAAGCGGGGTGAGGGCGGATGGATGACTACATCGAGGAAGTCGAAGAAAAGGAAAAACTGAAGGGCGACAAAAAGATACCCGCCGGGAAGCTGCTCGCGCGCAATGTGAAATACATGCGCCTCGAATGGCCGCGTTTCCTGCTCTCCGGTATACTCATCGTAATAAACGTACTGCTCGACGTCATCATGCCGCTCGTGTTCGAGAAGATAACCGACAGTCTCACCGCGACGGCTATCGATCTGAAGTACATACTTGTCCTCACCGCGGTATATCTCGCCATCTGCATCGTAAACAATCTCTTCCTTTACGCGGAATCCATGGTGCTGCAGAAGGCGGGACAGAATATAATACTGAAGCTGCGCACCGAGGTGTTCACGCACATTGAGGATATGAGCCAGAACCAGCTCAACGAGATGCCGGTCGGCTCCCTCGTGACGCGCGTGACGTCATACACGCAGTCGATGAGCGATCTGTTCACGCAGGTCATCGTCAGTGTCATACGCAACGTCATGACGATAATCGGCGTGTACGTCATCATGTTCACCGTGAACGTGAAGCTCTCGCTCGTCATGCTCATACCGATCACGGCGGTGTTCGCGGCTTCGATGGTATTCTCGAAAGTCATAGGACGCCGCTTCAGGAAAGAGCGGAAGAACATCTCCGATCTCAACAGCTTCCTGTCCGAAAACCTCTCGGGGATGAGGATCACGCAGATCTTCAACCGCGAGAAGAAAAAGCAGGAGGAGTTCTCGGAGAAGAACGAGAACCTCCGCCGCTCGCGCTTCGGCATCATCAGGGCGTTCGGTGTGTACCGGCCGCTCATGACCTTCATATACGTCTCCACGATGGCCCTCATCTTCTGGATGGGCACCGCCCTCGGGCTCTCGCCCGGCGGGATATTCGCCTTCTACCTCTGCCTCGGCAAGTTCTTCAACCCGCTGCAGCAGCTGGCAGACCAGCTCAACAGCGTGCAGAAGGCGATGACGGCATCCGAGCGGATCTTCAACCTCATGGACGTCGCTCCCGAGGTGCGCGACAGGCCGGGAGCGGTCGAGCTGACTGACGTCAGGGGCCGCATTGAGTTCCGCCACGTGTGGTTCGCCTACGAAGGTGAGAACTGGATCCTGCGCGACGTATCGTTCACCGTCGAGCCGGGGCAGACCTGCGCCTTCGTCGGTGCGACGGGCGCCGGCAAGACGACAATACTCGGGCTCATCGTCCGCAATTACGAGATACAGAAGGGCCAGATCCTGATTGACGGCATCGATGTCGCCGACATAAAGATCAAGTCGCTGCGGAAGGCCGTCGGGCAGATGCTGCAGGACGTCTTCCTCTTCAGCGGAACGGTAAAGACCAACATATCCCTGCGCGACGAACAGATCCCCGACGCCGATATCGTCGACGCCGCGAAGTACGTCGGAGCCGACGGCTTCATAGAGAAGCTGCCGCACGGCTACGACGAGGAGATCATCGAGCGCGGCGAGAACCTGTCACAGGGGCAGAAGCAGCTCGTGTCGTTCGCGAGGACGGTGCTTGCGCGTCCCAGCATAATGATCCTCGACGAGGCGACGGCCAACATCGACACCGAGACCGAATCGGTGATCCAGGCCTCTCTCGAGAAGATGAAGAGCATCGGCACGATGCTCGTCGTGGCCCACAGGCTTTCGACGATCCAGCACGCCGACAGGATAATAGTGCTCCAGAACGGCAGGGTGACCGAGAGCGGCACGCACGCCGAACTGCTGGCGCAGCGGGGATACTACTACAAGCTGTACCTGCTTCAGTTCGACCGACGCGGCGACGCGCCCGGAGGAACGCCTGCTGTTCCGGCGGCGACCGAATGATACGTACAGACGGAGGAAGACAGGACATTATGGAAAACGGAAAAGACATAAGAGTGACCGGAGCCCGGCATATCTGCACGATACTCCCGTCAGATGGAGTCGCCGAGGGCTTCGACGTGATCCAGGGCGGCTGCACCGACGGCAGATACATCTATCAGTGCAACGAGAACCAGATGAACGACTATTCGCATTCCGAGCTCCACCGCACGAGGATCGTGAAGATCGACCCCGAAACGGGAGAGCGGACGGCGGTATCCGAACCGTATCCGCTCGACCACTCGAACGACATGTGCTGGAACAGCCTGACAAGCGAGCTGATGGTGGTGCACAACGGAAGGAACGCGAAGAGGATCACTGTGTTCGACAGGGATTCGCTGCGGCCGGTGCGGTCGTTCGAGATCTCAAGGAACATTTTCGCGCTGGCCCACGACCCCGGACACGACAGATACGCCGCCGGAGTCTCGGGCGGCATGGACGTGTGCGTGTACGACCGCGATTTCAACGAGACGGCATATCTCCCGCTCGGAAACTACGGACACGTGACGCAGGGCATCGACTGCGACTCGCGGTACATCTACGCCGTTCAGACCGGACGCGGCAACATAGACGGCGACAGGCTCTACGGCTATCTGCTCGTGTTCGACTGGGAGGGCACACCCGTCGCGCACACACGCATCCCGCTGCCCGACGGCGAGACGTCGGAGAAGGAGACCGAGAACATCTCGCATATCGGCGGCCGCTTTTTCGTCGGCTACCACGTGCGCGGGAAGGGCTGCCTGCACGAGATATTCGTCGAGGGCCTCTGAGCCCGCGGCGGAAAAAATAATTGCATTTCAAAACTGATTGTGATATAATACTTAATTAATCTGTTTCGCGCGGCGGGCGGCCGCCCGCCGCGCGAAGGAAAACTCACTGCGGAAGGAATTCTCACGAAAATGAAGATAATCGACAAACACGGCGTCGTAAGCGACTGCCCGGCGGAGGAGGAGCTGCAGGTACTGCGGCATTCCGCCTCGCACATAATGGCTCAGGCGATCAAGCGCCTGTATCCCGGAGCGAAGTTCGGTTACGGCCCCGCCACAGAGCACGGCTTCTACTACGACGTCGATCTCGGGGACGTGAAGCTCTCGGATGACGACCTCGCCCGCATCGAGGCCGAAATGCGGAAGATAGTCAAGGAGAACATTCCGATCAAGCCCTTCATACTCGGCAGGGAGGAAGCCGTGCGCTTCATGTCCGAAAGGGGAGAGACATACAAGGTCGAGCATATAGGAGACCTCCCCGAGGACGCCGAGATCAGCTTCTTCGGACAGGGCGACTACGTCGACATGTGCACGGGTCCCCATCTCTGCTACACCAAGGCCCTCAAGGCATTCAAGCTGACCCAGCAGTCGGGAGCCTACTGGAAGAACGACGCCTCGAACCGCATGCTCACCAGGATCAACGGAGTGGCCTTCAGAACGGCCGAGGAACTCGAGGAATACGAGAAGCAGGTCGCCGAGGCAAAAGAGCGCGACCACCGCAAGATCGGCCGCGAGATGCAGCTGTTCATGACCGACGACCTCGTCGGCCGCGGACTTCCGATGTTCCTTCCCGCCGGATACACTGTCTGGCAGGAACTCGAGAACTACATAAAGGAAAAGGAGCGCGCACTGGGATATCAGCACGTGCTCACGCCCTGCGTCGGGACCGTCGACCTCTATATCACCTCGGGGCACTGGGAGCATTACAAGGAGAACATGTTCCCTCCGATGGAGATGGAGGGCGAGCGCTATGTGCTGCGGCCGATGAACTGCCCGCACCACATGATGATATACGCCAGCCGTCCCCGCTCCTACCGCACTCTCCCGCTGCGCATCGGCGAGATCGCGCACGACTTCAGATACGAGTCGTCCGGAACGCTCAAGGGCATTGAGCGCGGCCGTCACTTCTGCCAGAACGACGCCCACCTGTTCGTCACTCCGTCGCAGATCAAGGACGAGGTGTCGAGGGTCGTCGATCTGATATTCGACGTTTACCGTGACTTCCGCATCACCGACTACCGCTGCGTGCTCTCGCTGCGCGACCCGGCCGACAAGAAGAAATATCACGATGACGACGAGATGTGGGAGCGCGCCGAGACCGCTCTTCGCGAGGTACTGCCGCAGCTGGGCATCAACTTCACCGAGGAGATCGGCGAGGCCGCCTTCTACGGACCCAAGCTCGACGTCAACGTCAAGCCGGCGGTCGGTGCCGAATACACCCTTTCGACCTGCCAGCTCGACTTCTGCCTGCCCGCCAGATTCGACCTCAAGTATATCGACACCGACGGCACCGAGAAGACGCCCGTCGTCATACACAGGGCGATCCTCGGCTCTCTCGACCGCTTCATGGCCTACCTCATCGAGGAGACGAAGGGCCGCTTCCCGGTCTGGCTCGCGCCGGTCCAGGTGAAGGTCCTCACTCTTCCCGGCACCGACACCGCCTTCGCGGGAGAGGTGTACCGGAAGCTCCGCGATCTCGGCATCCGCGCCGAGCTCGACGACAGGAACGAGAAGATCGGATACAAGATCCGCGAGGCCCGTCAGGTCGGCAGGGTGCCGTACATGGTGATCGTTGGAAAGAACGAGATCGAATCGCGCACCGTGTCGGTCAGAGACCGCGACACAGACGAGACCGAGAACATGACCCTCGACGCTTTCGTCGGACTTCTGGAGAAGAAAATAAAGGAGAGACGCTGACAGTCTCCCATACCCCTGATATAACAGGACCCCGCCGCACGGCGGGGTCCTGTTATATCCGTCAGAAGTTGAATCTGACCGGATTGACGGGGCAGGTGGGCAGGTGCTTCGAATACATCTCAAGGTATTTCGAGCCGAACCTCACGACGCGGAGATCGTCGTACCACACGGTCACCGGGAAGTTGTCCCAGCGGCAGTCGATCCCGAAGCGAAGCAGCCTGAAATCGTGTTCGGTACAGTTCGTGACCCTGCCTGTGAAGATGGAGATCCCGCCGCCTCCCGGCGTTCCCGTCTCTATCTCGACGTTGTATCCCGCGTTGCACAGGAAAGCGAAGATGCTGCGGTAGGACGACAGTTCGACGGGAGGGGCCTCCGGGCCGTCGAGCAGGCCCTCGAGCCTTGCGATCTCCGAGAAGCGCTCGTCCGCCGGGACCGCCCTGTCGACCGTCGCGTAGTCCTCGATGATATAGCCGTCGAAGCGGAACTCGGATTCCTGCAGCGCAAGGAATCGCTTCTCTCCGGCCATGACGGGGAGTATGTGTCTGTAGCTGTATTCGAACCTGTTGAGGATCGAGCAGAATCCGGTCCTGCCGGCGCACTCTTCTATCGTTTCGCGTATGCTCTTTTCGGCCATGGTGACGCTCCCCCGTGAGATATCTCTGCCCGCCGACGGGCCGTTCCGCGGCGGGCTTTTCCGCCCGGGCGCAGACCGCCGCCGGTGCCATCCGGCTGTTTTCAATTATACAGTTTTTCACGCGCCGTGTCAAGTGTGAAATGACGTACGGGCGGATCTTATGTGCCCCGGGAGGCCGGGCCCGTGCGGAGAGTCTCCCCGCAGGGCATGCCCCGGATCCTTACGGATAAATAGCAAATGCAAAAAAACTGTTGACAAAAAGGCATTTGTGTTGTAAAATAACGATGAACGAAATATTAACGAAAAATGAATTAAAAATGAGCAATAAATGAGAAGAATGTGTCATCGGCGCCTTCTCATTTGAGAAAGGATGCTGAAATGGGCAAAAACAGCGGCACAATCAGGAAGACGGCCGTCATGGCGGCGGCGGGAGCGGCGGTGCTCATCGCGCTGACTCTGACCGCGGCGCTGATCTTCCCGCGCATCGGACGGCCGGGAGACGGCGGGACGTCCGCCGATCTGTACAGTTCCGGGCTTTCGACAGCTGTTCCTTCGGAAACGGCTGCGTTCCCTCCGCAGACCGCGGCGCCTGGCGCGGGGACGGAGGAAGATATCACGCTCCCGCCCGGGACGTCAGGGGAGAGCGGAACGGCCGGCAGCGGCGGTGACTCCGCGTCATCCGTCGCGGCGCCGGGGACGTCCG
>CADCPG010000063.1 GCA_902803255.1 uncultured Ruminococcus sp.
CTGACAAAACGGAAAAGGACGGGCATTTTACTGTCCGTCCTAACCGAAACCGCGAAAAACACTAAAAACACCCTTATGGGAACTGGCGTAAAGGCCGGTTCTCTGTTTTTTCTCAGGCTTTCGCCCGGGCCTTGTCGTATTTCGCGATGAGATATCTTCCGGTCTGCTCCATGAACTTGCAGGCCTGCGGGATGTAGTCGTTATCGAAGTACCTGAGAAAGCCGTCGGCCTCGTATGTGAACTCGCCGGTGTAGTCGATGTCGGCGAGCGCCTGCATGATGTTGTCCCAGTTCATCATTCCGAGTCCCGGGAGCGTGTGTCTGTCGCCCTGGTAGTCGTTGTCGTGCACGTGGAGCGCCTTCAGTCTGTCGTGTCCGAGGATGCGGATGGCGTCCTCGGCCTCCTCGCCGACGAGGCTGCAGTGACCGACGTCGAGGCATGCGACGACCCATTCGCTGTCGATCTCGTCGATGTACGACGCGAGATCCGCCGCTCTCGAACCGACGTCGTCGGAGATGCACTTGCGCTTGACTTCCTTCTGCCACATGTTCTCGAAGGCGATGCGTATGCCGCAGTCGCGGGCAACGGGTATGAGCGAACGGTAGTATTCCAGGTTTATCTTCCTGATTTCCTCCTCATTGCCCTTGAAGGGGAACCAGTGGAGCGGATGGACGATTATCGAGCTCGCGCCGAGCATAGCGGCGATCTTTATCGACCTCTCGACTCTGGGGTCGGCCTTTTCTTTTTTGATCGTCTCGTTTGCCCAGTTGAAGCCAAACGGGGCGTGTGCCTGATTGAAGACGATCCCGTTCGCGTCGGCAAAGGCGCGTCTCGACTCGGCGAGCGCCTCCCACCCCGGGGCGTTCCACTCGTCTCCGTCGGCGATCATGTCGAAGAGGGAATAGTCGAGGCAGTCGTAGCCGGCGCCGTGAAGGATGAGGGCGCCCTTTTCGAAACCGAACCTGCGCATGGCGCCGCCGGTCTGGGTTGAAAGAAGCATTATGGGTTCCTCCCGTTAATATAAAAATGATTTTTACGGAAATGGGTAAACGCGGATACCCGCCCGCGGTAGGCCGGAGGCGTTCCGCGGGCGGGTGATCGCATGGAGAGATCACAGCTTGTGCTCAAAGAGCCAGAGCCGGATCCTCGTTATCGGATTTACGTGGCGTTTGTATTCGTATGCGTACATGCGCCTGAAGAAGCGTGACATGAGCGGCATCGACGAGACGTCGGCGCCGTATCCGAACTCCTCGGCGGCAAAGCCGTCGAACACCTCGGAGACCTCTTTGCCGCGCAGGGCGAATCTTGCCTCCTTCTGTTCGGTGAGTTTTTCCTCCTCGACCGGCTTGATCAGCGCGCCGGGGTTGTGCGACGCGATCCTCGCGGCGTATTCGTCCCTGAACTCGCCCGTCCGCGGAGCCAGGCCGCACTTGTCGAGCATGAGCGTGACGAGCCCGTGCATCCTTCGCACGTCGTCGCCGGAGGGAATGTCGGTGCTGCCGGCGTCGCAGGCGTGCGCGAGACGCTCGGCGAGAGCGTTTCTGTCCCGTTCGGCTTTTCTGGCGCCGACGTAGAAGTAGAAGAATACCAGCGCCAAGAGGGCGATGACCGCGAGGACGATCAGCGTGACAGTCACGATCTTGCGGATGCGCTCCCTGCGTTCGGCTTCCTGCTGCTGCCTTATGAGCTCGGCGAGCTCCTCGTCGGTCATCGTGTCTGTTTCATCGGTTTCGTCCTCGGAGGAGTCGCTCGTGTTGCCCGACGAGGAATGTCCGGGCTGTGACGACGAGCTCTGCTGCTGATACATCGCATCGTAGTATACCGGAGTCGCTTCGTACTGCACCCAGCCTATGCCGTCGTACCAGACCTCGACCCAGGCGTGAGCGTTGCTGTCCCTGACCGTCGTGATATACTGGGCGACCTTGTCGGGATTGTAATTGGTATAGAAGTTCGACGCGATGAGGCCGTCGACGAACCTTGCGGGTATGCCGGCGTTCCGCAGCATCAGCACGAGCGACGTCGCGAACTGCACGCACGAGCCTTCGCGGTCGCCCGCGAGGAACTTCTCGACGCCCACGAGCGTCGTGTCGGCCGTGACAGAGGGTGTGAGGGAATAGGTGTAGTGGTCCTCGTCTACAAGGTAGTTTATGAACTCCATGACGAGCCTGTGGCGCTGGCGGTAGACCTCGGAGTCGGTGACGAGTTCCTTCGGCA
>CADCPG010000064.1 GCA_902803255.1 uncultured Ruminococcus sp.
CCCGAGGCCGTCGGTGACTACCTGGCGGGTCCGAACCACACCCTTCCGACCGGAGGCACCGCGAGGTTCTCGAGCGCGCTCTCGGTATACGATTTCTACAAGCGCATACAGTACGTGTATTACACCGAGGAGTCGCTGCGGAGCGTGTCGTCCGCGATATGCGAGCTGGCGAACACCGAGGGCCTTACCGGCCACGCCGCGAGCGTCACCGTAAGGACAGGGGACGTGAAGGGCGGGGAGGATCTCCTCCCGCCGAACGAAGCCCGCGTGCCGCGGGAGTGGAGACTTAACAAATGAGCCGGTATTTCAGTGAAAAATACGGCGGCCTCGTGCCGTACGTCCCGGGCGAGCAGCCGCGCGGAAGGAGTTTCGTAAAGCTCAACACCAACGAGTCGCCCTTTCCCCCTTCGCCCTTCGCGCAGCGCTTCGCGAGGGAGGCCGCGGGTGACCTGAGGCTTTATTCCGACCCCGAATGCCGGAGGCTCCGCGAGACGGCTGCCGATTATTTCGGCCTCTCCCCAGACTGCTTCGTCTTCACCAACGGGTCCGACGAGATCCTTTACTTCGCCTTCAGCGCATACTGCGACAGATCTCACCCGGCGGTCTTCGCTGACATAACATACGGCTTCTACAAGGTATTCGCCGGCGTATGCGGCGTACCGGCGCGGATTATACCGCTGAAGGACGACTTCACGCTCGATCCTGAAGACTATACCGGAGCCGGCGGCACCGTCTTCATCGCGAATCCCAACGCCCCGACCGGCATCGCGCTGCCGCTCTCCGATATCGAAAGGATCGTCGATTCGAACCGTGACAACATCGTCGTGATCGACGAGGCATACGTCGATTTCGGCGCCGGATCGGCCGTCGGGCTGGTGAAAAAATACCCGAACCTGCTCGTGACTCAGACCTTCTCGAAGTCCCGCTCGCTCGCGGGAGGCAGGCTCGGCATGGGGATAGCCTGTCCCGAACTGATCCGCGACATCGAGACGCTGCGCTACTCGACGAACCCCTACAACGTCGGCAGCATGACCCAGGCGGCCGGCATCGGGGCGCTGCTCGACAGGGAGTACTTCGAGGAGTGCCGGAACAAGATCATATCGGTGAGAGGATCGACGGAAAAGAGGCTGCGGGAACTGGGCTTCGAATGCACCGACTCCTCGGCGAATTTCATCTTCGCAGAGCACCCCCGCGTGTCCGGTGAGACCTTTTACCGTGAGCTGCGGGAACGCGGGATACTGGTGCGCCACTTCGACGCTCCGCGGATCTCGAACCGCAACCGGATCACCGTCGGCAGCGCGGAGGAGATGGAGCTCTTCCTCGCCGCCGCCGGGGAGATCGTGAAGGCGGCGGAGCGAAAGGATGACGGAGGAGCGGGTGACTGACATGGAAAACTCCGATATGGAAAAGACGGCCGGAAGAACGGCCGCGATAACAAGAAAGACCGCCGAGACCGACATCAGGCTGAAGCTCTGCCTCGACGGCAGCGGGAAGAGCCGCGTCGACAGCGGATCCGGCTTCCTCGACCACATGCTGACGCTCTTCGCGTCGCACGGCAGGTTCGACCTCGAACTCGTCTGCAGGGGCGACACATACGTCGACTACCACCACACGACCGAGGATATCGGTATCGCGCTCGGCTCCGCCTTTGCCGCGGCGCTCGGGGACAAACGCGGCATCCGCCGCTACGGCGACACCGTGCTGCCGATGGACGAGGCGCTCATTCTCACGGCGGTCGACTTCTCGGGCCGCGACTTCCTGGGATACGGCCTGCGGATCCCGACCGAAAAGGTGGGCGACTTCGACACGGAGCTCGTCGAGGAGTTCTTCCAGGGATTTGTGCGGCGGGCGGGCTGCGCGCTGCACATACGCCAGCTCGCGGGCAGGAATTCTCACCACATCATCGAGGGTGCCTTCAAGTCGGCCGCCCGCAGCCTCCGCGCGGCGGTATCGGTCGATCCCGCGCTCGGAGGGGAGATCCCCTCGACGAAAGGAGTGCTCTGATGACGGCGATAGTCGATTACGGCGTCGGCAACCTCTTCTCGCTCCGCTCGTCCTTCGGGGCGGTCGGCGAGGAGGCCGCCGTGACGTCCGACCGCGGCGTGATCATGAGCGCCGACAGGGTCGTCCTGCCCGGCGTCGGGGCCTTCGCGGACGCCGCCCGCAAGCTCTCGGAGACCGGCCTCGGCGACGTGATAAAAGAGGCCGCGGGAGAGGGGATACCGCTTCTCGGGATCTGCCTCGGGATGCAGCTGCTCTTTGAGCGCAGCTTCGAATACGGGGAACACGCCGGCCTCGGCCTTTTGCAGGGCGAGGTGAGGCCGATCGCCGAAACAGTTCCGGAGGACAGCCTGAGCGGCCTGAAGATACCCCACATGGGCTGGAACTCGCTCGACTTCGACCTGAAGGATGGAAAGTGCCACCCGCTGTTCAAGTACATCAAAAACGGCGACTACGTATATTTCGTCCACTCGTACTGCGCCGTGGGCTGCGAGAGCTCGCGGATAGCGTCGTCCTTCTACGGCGCACCGCTGACGGCCGCCGCCGCGCGGGACAACGTCGCGGGCTGCCAGTTCCACCCCGAAAAGAGCGGGCGGACCGGCCTCTCTATACTCAGGGCGTTCTGCGAGACGCGCCGCCCGACGCCGTGACGCGCAACAACTCCGCCCGGAGCAGGGAAGGGGAAGGGAAAAGGGAAAGGGAAAGGAAACTGTCGGAATGATCATTTTTCCAGCTATCGATATCATCGACGGCAAGGCCGTCAGACTGTACAGGGGAGACTATTCCCGCATGACAGTCTACAGCGACGACCCCGCGGGCGTCGCGGTGTCCTTCAGGGAGGCCGGAGCGGAGGCGGTGCATATCGTCGATCTCGACGGCGCCAGAGCCGGCGGCACGCCGAACTTTGAGACCGTCGCGAAGATCAAGGAGGAGAGCGGCCTCTTCTGCGAGGTCGGCGGCGGCGTGCGCAGCCTCGGCGTGATCAGAAAGTACATCGACGCCGGCATCGACCGGGTCATCATCGGCACCGCGGCGGTCACGAATCCGCCCATGCTGATCGAGGCGACCGCGCTGTACGGAGGCCGGATAGCGGTCAGCGCCGACGTCAAAAACGGCAGGATCGCGATCCGCGGATGGACGGAGAAGTCGGGGGAGGATCTCTACGATTTCTGCGAGCGCGTCTCTGCCGACGGGATCTCGAACATCATCTGCACCGACATCTCGAAGGACGGGGCGATGCGCGGCACCAACATAAAGCTCTACCGCGAGCTCGCGCGACGCTGCGACGCCGACATAACCGCGTCGGGCGGGATCACGAAGCTCTCGGAGATAGAGGAGCTGAGATCGATAGGGCTGTACGGAGCGATCGTCGGGAAGGCGTACTACTCCGGCGCGTTCACTCTGGAGGAGGCCCTCGCGGCCGCGAAATGAATTTGAAGGATGCTGACTAAAAGGATAATCCCCTGCCTCGACGTAAGAGACGGCAGGGTGGTAAAGGGAGTCAATTTCGGGGGCCTGCGCGACGTCTCGTCGCCGCTCGACCTGGCCGCCCGGTACAGCCGATGCGGCGCCGACGAGCTCGTTTTTTACGACATCACGGCGTC
>CADCPG010000065.1 GCA_902803255.1 uncultured Ruminococcus sp.
GCCTGACCCTTGAGCCCGTTTCGCAAAAGCCGGCTGTGCTGAAGTCCGCTTCGGCAAGCCCTGCTGTGCTGAGGCTGCTTCGCAAAAAAGGCGCGCGGAGGACCGCGCGCCTGAGTGGCACCCGTGAGCGGATTCGAACCGCTGGCCTACCGCTTAGGAGGCGGTCGCTCTATCCATCTGAGCTACACAGGCTGACCTTAGATATTATATCACAAAATCGGTTTATGTGCAAGTTTTATTTCTCATTGCGCGCAGGCGCGGAGGTCTTGATTTGAACGTTAGAGAATTCTACGCCTATATGTGCGGGAAGATCCCAGCCGAACTCACGCTGACGGGCGACAGGGACGGTATGTCGTGCTGCCCCGATCCCGAAAGGGAAGTGAACAGGGTCATGATAGCGCTGGACGTCACGGACAGCGTCATCGACGAAGCCGCGGAGGACGGGTGCGAGGTGATCCTCGCCCATCACCCGATGCTCTACGGGGGGATCGATTCGGTCTGTGCGGACGAATACAGCGGAAACAGGATCATAAAGCTCGTGCGCAGCGGCATATCGGTCATGAGCTTCCACACGAGGCTCGACGCGGCGGAAGGCGGAGTGAACGACCTGCTCGCCGATTCGCTCGGTCTTGAAGTGATATCGAGATTCGCCGAGAACGGGATCTGCCGGCTGGGCGTCCTCGATGCGCCGGTCAGCGCGCCGCTCTTCGCGGACAGGATCAGACAGGCGCTCGGCGCTCCGTTCGTCGAATACTCGGACGGCGGAAGGCTCATAACGAAAGTGGCGGTCTGCGGAGGCTCGGCGGGCTCGATGATCGGAGAGGCGATCGCGGCCGGCGCCGACGCCCTGGTGGGAGGTGAGATAGGCTATCACAGGCTTACCGACGGCCCCGGTAACGGGATATCGCTCTTTGCCGCGGGCCATTTCTACACCGAGAACAGGGTATGCCACAGGCTTTTCGAGCTTACGGCGGAGGCCGGACTCATTCCCGTCATCACCTTCTCGAACCGCATATCGGTCTCGACTGAAGGGGCCGGGTGCGGATACGGTGTCTGAGCGATGAAGAAGTACAGATGGCTGCTTCTCGACGCCGACGAGACGCTCTTCGATTTCAAAAGATGCGAGCGCGACGCCCTGAGAGGGGCGCTCGAAGCCGCCGGGATCGGCTTTGACGACCGGGTCCTTGAGAGATACCACGTCATAAACGACGCTATGTGGAAGAAGCTCGAGCTCGGCCTCATTAAAAAGGAAGATTTGAAATACAGAAGGTTCGACGAATTTCTGGACGATCTGGGGGATACCGGGACCGACAGTCACACTCTGGCCGACGACTACATGGACCGGCTTGCCTCATTCGGCTGGCTGCTTCCCGGCGCGAAGGAGGCGCTCGAGCGGCTCTCCGGGCATTTCGGGCTCTACATCATCACGAACGGCGTGGAGTTCATCCAGCGCCGCAGGATCGGTGAGAGCGGCATCATGCCGCTGCTCGACGGCGTCTTCATCTCCGACGTCATAGGCGTCGAAAAGCCGGGCGCAGGATTCTTCGACGCGGTCGCGGCCGGCATACCGGGATTTGACCGGGAGCTCGCTCTGGTCGTCGGAGACTCGCTTTCGTCGGATATCAAAGGCGGCGCCGCATACGGGATCGACACCTGCTGGATCAACAGAAAAGGCGCCCCGCTGCCGGAGAACAGCGGGATGATAACATATTCGGTACCCGGGATCGGCGCACTGCCTGAACTGCTCGGGTGCTGATAGACAGTACACGGAGAACGGAATTGAGACCGGAAGATCATTCGGAAAAGATCCGCGCCCTTGAGGCCGGGCTTTCGGAAAACGGAATTGAATATGATAAGGACCTGCCTTTGTCGTCCTGCTCGACATTCAGGATCGGCGGGCCGGCCGATATAGCGGTATCGCCGCGTACGGCGGAGGAACTGGCTCTTGCCGTCAGGCTGGCGAAGAGCGCGGGACTGCCTTTCCATGTCGCAGGAAACGGCTCGAACATGCTTTACGACGACGAAGGCTTCCGCGGAGTCCTCGTACAGACGCAGAAGCTGCGCGGTATCGGCCTTGACGGCTGCGTGCTCACCGCCGGAAGCGGGGCGTCGCTCATGAGAGTGACCCGCGCGGCGGCCGCGGCGGGGCTGTCGGGCTTCGAATTCGCCTACGGAATACCCGGGAGCGTCGGCGGAGCGGTGTTCATGAACGCCGGAGCCTACGGAGGGCAGATCGCCGACATCTTCGCCGGCTGCTCGGTGCTCGACTCGTCCGACGGGTCGGTGAGACGGCTCACGCCCGCCGATATGGACTTTTCGTACAGGCACAGCGTGCTTGCCGGCAGGCGTGAGCTCCTGCTGCTCGAGGCGTCGTTCAGCCTCGATGCCGGCGGCGGGACCGTCGGAGAGATTACGGGCAGGATGCACGGGCTGATGGAGCGGAGGATCGACAAACAGCCGCTCGACCTGCCGAGCGCGGGGAGCGTTTTCCGCAGGCCGGCTCCCGACATCTACGTCGGCAAACTGATCGAGGACTCGGGGCTCAAGGGATCCTCGGTCGGAGGAGCGGCGGTCTCGGTCAAGCACGCGGGGTTCATCGTGAACACCGGCGGCGCGACGTCGGCCGACGTCACCGAACTGATAAAGAGGATAAAGGAGAAGATCGCGTCGGATCACGGTGTGGTCCTCGAGTGCGAGATAAGGCATCTGTCTCCCGACGGGACCGAGGAGCCGGCGGGATGAGCGGCGGATTCACAGAAGAGGTCCGCGGCGAGATAATGTCGAGGCTGCCGTCGGCGAAATGCTGCCGCGCGGCGATGCTGGGCGGCCTGCTCGTGAACGCCGAGGCGGGACTCGACGGCTCGGTGATGTACCGCCTGACGTCGGCTGAGGCGGCGTCGACCGCGGCGAAGTTCATAAAGTCGCTCTTCGGGAGCGAGACGTCGACGTCGGAGGTCAACTGCTACGGCCGCCGGGTCTATGTCGGAACGGCCGGCGGTGAGGGCGTCGCGGAGCTCGTGCGCAGCATGTCGGACCCCGTCGGTGACGACGGGAAGCCGGCCGTCGCGAAGTGCCCTAACTGCGGAAGGTATCTCATCTCGGGACTCATCATGTCGTCGGCGACCTTCGGAGACCCCGGGAAGAGCCCCCGGGCCGAGATCAAGATTAATGACACGTACGCCGCGGAGAGGCTGTCGCGTTTTTTCTCGGAGGAGGGTATGAACCCCTCGGTATCGTCGAGAAAGGGGACGGGGAGCCTGCTCTTCCGCCGGGCGGAGGACGTCGAGTCGCTGCTGGCCTTCGGAGGCGCGAAAAACTGCGCCATGAAGGCGATGCAGGGGAAGCTCGTGCGCGAGTTCCGGGCGGACGTCAACCGCAGGTCGAATTTTGAATTCAAAAACATAGGCCGCACCGCCGGCGCCGCCGGCGAACAGACGGCCGCGATAATGAAGATCGCCTCGGCCGGCCTTCTGGACACGCTCCCCGAAGGGCTTCGAGAGACCGCGAAGCTCCGGCTCGACAATCCCGAGGCGCCGCTCTCGGAGCTCGCGTCGATGCACTCGCCCGCCATCAGCAAGTCGGGGCTCTCGCACAGACTGGCGAGGATCGCCGTAATAGCGTCTGAGCTGGACGGCAGGAACGGGCATTCCCGTAGATCATAGGTGTGATAAATGTCAAAAAGCAGCTTCTGTCATCTGCATATCCACAGTGAATACAGCCTCCTCGAGGGGACCTGCAGCCCGGCCGCGATAGCTGCGGCCGCGGCGGCCGCCGGGCAGGAATACGCCGCGCTGACCGACAGCGGGGTGATGTTCGGCTGCGCAGAATTCATTGAGGCGTGCGAAAAGGCCGGCGTAAAGCCGGTGACGGGCTGCGAGATAAGGCTCGAGCCGGTCGGAGGCGGCGGAGCTCGATCCGGGGCGCCGGCAGGCTTCCGGACCGGCAGACGGTATTACAGGCTCGTCCTGCTGTGCGAGAACGCGGAGGGATACAGAAACCTGTCGTACATTGGGGCTCATCTCGAGACCGACCGGGGAGAGAGGTATGTCCCGGCTTCGCTCCTGGCCGAGCGCGCGGGGGGACTTATCGCGCTCTCGGGGGGCAGAGGCGGAGAGATCTTCGAGGCTCTGTGTGCCGGGGACGTCGACCGCGCCGGGCGCGCGGCGGGATTTTTTACCGGAGTATTCGGCAAGGACTCCTTCTTCGTCGAGCTGACCGACCACAAGGACGGTACCGAAAGGCAGCTCATACCGTCGCTCTGCGCCCTGGCGAAGGGGGCCGGCGTTGGAGTCGTCGCGACGAACGACGTGAGATACACCGGCCGTGACGGGGCGGAGCTCCAGACGGCGCTCGCCTGCATAAGAGAGGGCAGGACCGTCGATTCCGGCCCCGGTCTTCCCACCGGCGAATACTACATGAAGAGCACAGCCGAGATGGAGGA
>CADCPG010000066.1 GCA_902803255.1 uncultured Ruminococcus sp.
AAAAAAGAAAAACGGGTGAATCAGCGCCGAAAAACCGTTGCTTTTTTTCCGCAGTTATGATATAATATTGCAGTTTGCGCGGAATACCCGCGTATAAAATACACACACATCACTCTCTCCCGCCGCGGTGCCGTCTCACGGACGGTCGGCGCGCCGAATGATGTGGTGGAAAAACCAAATTCAGGAGGACATTGAAAATGTCAGTCGTCACCATCAAGCAGCTGCTTGAAGCAGGCGTCCATTTCGGACACCACACCAGAAGATGGAACCCCAAGATGCAGGAGTACATCTTCACCGAAAGAAACGGCATCTACATCATCGACCTCAACAAGACGGTCAAGAAGTTCGACGAAGCCTACGCATACGTGCGCGAGCTCTCCGAGAACGGCGGCACCCTTCTTTTCGTCGGCACCAAGAAACAGGCTTCCGACGCCATCAAGGAAGAGGCCGAGCGCTGCGGCATGTACTACGTCAACGTGAGATGGCCGGGCGGAATGATGACCAACTTCAACACGATCAAGAAGTCGATCAACAAGCTCAACACTCTCGCGAAGATGAGCGAGGACGGAACCTGGGATTCGCTCACAAAGAAGGAAGCCGCCGCGAAGCAGAAGGAACTTTCCGACCTTGAAAAGAACTACGGCGGCATCAAGAACATGACCACGCTTCCTTCGGCCGTCTTCATCGTCGACCCCAAGAAAGAGGCCAACGCCGTTCTCGAAGCCAAGAAGCTCGGCATCCCCGTGATCGCCATCGTCGATACGAACTGCGACCCCGATGACGCCGATTACATCATCCCCGGAAACGACGACGCCATCAGAGCCATCAAGCTCATCTCGTCGCTGCTTGCCGACGCCGTCATCGAAGGCCGTCAGGGCGAACAGCAGGAAGAGCCGGCCGAGGCCGCCGAAGAGCCCGCCGCTCCCGCCGAGGAATGATCCGCGACACTGCCAGATAAAACAAGGAGAAAACTATAAATGGCTACTATTTCAGCAAAAGACGTTGCCGCTCTTCGCGCTAAGACCGGCATCGGAATGATGGAATGCAAGAAGGCTCTCGTCGAGGCCGAGGGCGATATGGAAAAGGCTCTCAAGCTCCTCAGGGAAAGAGGACTTGCCGTCGCCGCCAAGAAGGAAAGCAGGATCGCGGCCGAGGGCGTCGTTGACATTCTCACCGAGAACAACGTCTCCGCCGTCATCGAAGTCAACTCAGAGACCGACTTCGTCGCCCGCAACCAGGCGTTCCGCGATTTCGTCAGAGCTCTGCTCAAGACCGTCATCGCCGAAAGACCCGCCGATGTCGATGCCCTTATGCAGTGCAAATACGCCGATGATCCCTCGGTGACCGTCGACGCCAAGCTCAGCGAGATGCGCTTCACCATCGGCGAAAAGATCAGCATCAGACGCTTCGAGGTCCGTGAGGGCTTCACCGGCACATACGTGCACCACGACTCCAGCACCGCCGTCATCGTCTGCTTCGACGCCGACCCCGCCGCGGCCGCTACCGACGCCTTCGCCAAACTCGCGAAGAACATCGCCCTCCAGATCGCCGGCAACACCCCGTCGCCGACTTACGTGAGCAGGGAACAGGTCCCCGCAGCGGTATACGAGGAGGAGAAGAACATTCAGATCGCCGCTCTCAAGAACGATCCGAAGAACGCGAACAAGCCCGAGAACATCCTCGAAAAGATAGTTATCGGAAGAATGGGCAAGTTCTACGAGAACGTCTGCCTGCTCGACCAGCCCTACATTCTTGACGACGAACTCACCGTGGCGAAGTACATTGCCTCCGCGGCGAAGGAGATAGGCTCTCCCGTCAAAGTTAAGGAATTCATCCTCTACAACAGAGGCGAAGGCCTTCAGAAGAGAGAGGACAACTTCGCTGAAGAGATCGCCCAGATGACGGGCAAGGCCTGATCGGCCGCTCTCACTGCCGGCATCGAGCCGTATCATAAAAGACCGGAAGACGGAAACGCCTTCCGGCCTTTTTCTAGCCGCCGTCCGCCGATATATATATATTGACAAAACGGCGGAAAAAAGATATAATATTATGATTAAATATACAATCAGGCGGGACAGGCTCCGGCCGTAGCGCCGGCCACGCACCGCATTTACGGGATCCCAGATCATTTTTTACGGAAACGGGGACTTTTATCATGAACAGAAACGCCGATCTCCCGAACAGGGGATACAAGTACCGAAGGGTGCTGCTGAAACTTTCCGGTGAAGCGGTATCCGGTCGCGGAAACGGGGACGCCGCCGGGATCATCGATTTCCCGCTGCTCGACCGTATAGCGCAGACGCTGACGAAGCTCGCCGCCGACGGCCTTGAGGTCGCGGTCATTTTCGGCGCCGGCAACATCTGGAGAGGCCGCAGCGGCGGCGGTATGGACAGGGTCACCGCCGACAGGATGGGCATGCTCGCGACCGTCATAAACTGCTTGGCCGGTATGGACGCCGTAAGGAGAGCCGGAGGAAAAGCCGTGCTCTTCACGTCGACGCCCATGATGCCGTACGGTGAATACTACTCGACCGACAGGGCAAAGGCCGCCCTCGCCGAGGGGAACGTCGTCTTCTTCGGCGGCGGGACCGGCTCCCCCTACTTCTCGACCGACACGGCCGGCATCCTCCGCGCCGCGGAGATCGGAGCCGATGTTTTCCTGCTGGCAAAAAACATCGACGGGATCTACAGCGGCGACCCGAGAAAAGACAGCTCCGCCGTCAAATACGGGAAGATCACCTATTCCGACATGATGGAAAAGCAGCTCAAGGGCATCGATCTGACCGCTTCGGCGTTCGGAGCAGATTTCGGCCCCGAGGCTTTCGCTTTCCTCCTTTCGGACCCCGAGGACATAGTCAGGGCCGTCAGGGGCGGGTGCGACGGGACTGTCATTACGAAATGAAATCAGAATACTGAAAATACAAATACGGAGGCATAGTGATGAAACTTGATTGCGCTTCATATGAAGACAGAATGAAAAAATCGATCGCCGCTTTTGAAGAGGAGCTTTCGATGATCAGAGCCGGCAGGGCCAACCCCGCGCTTCTCAACGGAATTAGCTTCGAGTACTACGGCGCTCCCACCCCCCTCAACACGATGGCAGACATCAAGGTTACCGACGCCAAGACGATCACGGTATCGCCCTATGACCAGAGCACGCTCAAGGCCATCGAGAAGGCCATTCTCGCGTCCGACATCGGCATCACACCCAACAACGACGGCAAATGCCTGAGGCTCGTATTCCCGCAGCCCTCCGAGGAGCGCCGCCGCGAACTCTCCAAGCAGATCCAGAAGATGAGCGAGGAGGCCAAGGTGGCCATCCGCAATATCAGACGTGACGCCAACGAGAAATGCAAGAAGATGAAAAAAGACTCCGAGATGACCGAGGATGAACAGAAGGCTTCCGAGAAGAAGGTCCAGGACCTGACTGACAGGTACATTAAGGAAGTCGAATCGGTGACCGCGAACAAAGTCGCGGAGATAATGGAGGTCTGATCCACCGGTATGGCTGGAAAGACCGGAACTATCACGCCTTCGAAGGAGACGAGCATGAGACTCGTCTCCTCCGGAGGGCTGCGTCACATCGCTTTCATTATGGACGGTAACGGCCGGTGGGCGGAGCGCAGGGGACTCCCCAGAAGGTTCGGGCACAGCCACGGAGCGTCAAAGTTCAAGGAGATAGTGCGCTACTGCGGTGATATAGGCATACGCTACGTCACCGTTTACGCCTTCTCCACAGAGAACTGGTCGCGGCCCGAGGCCGAGGTCGACACCATCATGGGCCTTCTTTCGGACTATCTCGACGACTGCGAGAAGACCGCTGAGAAGGACAGCCTGCGCATGCGCTTCATAGGAGACCTGTCGCGCTTCGACGACGGCTTCCGGTCGCGCGTCGCGGCGCTCGAAGCCCGGACGTCAGGCTACCGGAACTCGCTGAACGTCGCGCTGAATTACGGAGGCCGCGACGAGATCGTAAGGGCGTGCCGGAAGCTGGCGGAGTCGGGACGTGAGATAACCGAGGAGTCGGTGGGAGACGCTCTCGACACGTCGGGCATCCCCGAACCCGATCTCATCGTGCGGACGGCGGGCGAGAAGAGACTGTCGAATTTTCTTATGTGGCAGTCGGCATATTCCGAACTGTATTTCACCGATACGCTCTGGCCGGATATGACTCCGGCCGAGGTCGACAGGGCCGTAGCGGACTTTTTTTCGCGCGGCAGAAGATTCGGCGGTGTAAAGAACATTAAAGACAGGTCTGACGGATGAGATGAAAAAAAGGATTATCACAGCTTTCGGGATGGCGGTCGTATTCGTGCCGGTGCTCTTCTTCACCGATACCTTCGCGCTTCCGCTGGCATGCGCGGTTCTTTCCGGATTCGCCGCATACGAGATACTCGACTGCTGCGGCATACGTAAAAACATACATATGACGGTGTTCTCGGTGCTCTTCGCGGCGCTGATGCCTTTCGCCGCGAGATATCTTCCCGCGACGAGATTCTTTACGGCTGTTTTCCCTCTTTGCGCGCTGACCGTGGTGTTCTTCCTCGTATGCGCCGCTTTCTCCGACGAGAAGATACCGCTGAAGGAGTCGGCTGTATCGTCGGCCATCCTGATCTATTCGTCCGTCGGTTTCTCGGCGCTCGTCCTGATCAACGACATCGACGGACACGGATTCTATCTCTTCCTCGCGGTTATAATCTCGGCGTGGGCTACCGATATGTTCGCATATTTCACCGGAATGCTCTTCGGAAAGCACAAACTGATCCCGAAGGTCAGTCCTAAAAAAACTGTCGAGGGCGCCGTCGGAGGCGTGGTGTGCTCGGTCGGCTCGATGATCCTTTACGGTTTTATCGTCAGCAGGGTGTCGCCAGAGATCAGACCCAACTATCTCGTCATCGGCATCGCGACGCTCTTCACCTCCGTCCTGTCCCAGGCCGGAGATCTCATTATGTCGGCCCTTAAGCGGACGTACGGCATCAAGGATTTCGGGAAGATCTTCCCGGGGCACGGCGGCGTGCTCGACCGGTTCGATTCGGTGATAGCCGTCTCGTGCATCATGTTTCTCGCCGGTTCGCTCTTCAGTTTCTTCACGGCATAACGGCCCGCTCCCGCATACCCCCAAAAACGATCATCAGGCGGAAGATATTTGATCATGACATCAGACGGACGCGCGGTATCCCGCGCCTGTGAAAACGAAAAGAGAACAAAGTCGTGCCTCACGAGCGCGCCTGGGATAATGATCCTCGGAGCCACCGGATCGGTGGGCTCGCAGGCGGCGGACGTCGCTCAAAAGCGCGGGTACGACGTCAGGGCGGTATCCGCGAACCGCAACTCGAAGGCGGTCGAGGATCTGTGCAGGCTCTTCCGGCCCGAGGCGGCCGCCATGGCGGACGAGGGTGCCGCGGCAGACCTCAAGGTCCGGGTGGCCGACATCGGAACGAAGGTCTATTCGGGCTCTGACGGGCTGACCGAGATGATCCGCTCGGTATCCGCCGATACCGTCGTCAACGCGGTGAGCGGCGCGGCAGGGCTCGCTCCGACACTCGCGGCGATGGAGAGCGGAATGAGGCTCGCCCTGGCCAACAAGGAATCCCTCGTGATCGCCGGCGACGCCGTAATGAGCGAAGCCCGTCGGACGGGGACCGAGATAATACCCGTCGACAGCGAGCATTCGGCCATTTTCCAGTGCCTGAAGTCGGGCGGGGACGGAGAGGCGAGAGAACTGATACTCACCGCGTCGGGAGGCCCGTTTTTCGGCATGAAGCGGGCGGAACTCGGCTCGATCACCCCCGAGCGGGCGCTCGACCACCCCGTGTGGAAGATGGGGGCGGAGATCACGGTTGACAGCGCGACGCTTATGAACAAGGGATTCGAGGTCATAGAGGCGTCGAAGCTTTTCGGCATGCCGGGCGGCAGCATATCCGTCCTCGTGCACAGACAGGGCGTCGTCCATTCGCTCGTACGGTTCGCCGACAACTCCTATATCGCGCAGATGTCGAAGCCCGACATGAGGCTTTGCGTCGAATACGCCGTCGATTATCCGCACAGGACCTTCCCCGTGATAGACCGCCTCGATCTGACGTCTGTCGGTCCCATCACTTTCGAGAAGCCCGACACAGAGACTTTCGTCCCGCTCTCGCTCGCATATCACGCGCTTAAGGCCGGAGGGGCGCTTCCGGCGGTGCTGCACGCGGCAAATTCCGCCGCGGTGTCGGCGTTCTTAAAAAAGAATATCGGCTTTACCGGTATATTCGACATACTGGAGAAGACGGTCGCGCGCTTCACGGACTCCGCCTCCTGCTCCGAGCTTCCCGATATCCTCTCGGCTGCCGCCGAAGCGGAAAGGTATGCCGCGTCTCTCGCGGCAGGAAAATGACACCGCCCCCGGCGGTAACATCTTATCTTATCTGAAATGTGGTTTCTTTATCTGTTGCTCACACTGTTGCTGCTTGACATACTAGTCGTCCTTCACGAAGGGGGACATTTTCTCGTTGCCAGGCTCTGCGGTATCAAAGTACTTGAATTCTCGGTCGGTATGGGCCCCAAGGTGCTCTCGCACGTATCGAAGAAGAGCGGGATACGCTATTCGTTCCGCGCCTTCCCGATAGGGGGCTATGTGCAGATGGAGGGAGAGGACGGCGAATCCGACGAGCAGGGCTCTTTTTCTTCGATGCCGCTGTATAAGCGGTTTGCCACTGTCCTTGCCGGCCCGTTCGTAAATATCCTCATCGGGTTTTTATGCATGTTCTTCATCGTGCTTTTCTCGACGCCCGTCTCGACCGTCGTAGCCGATTTTCAGGACGGCGCGACGAGCCCCGGGTACGGACTTGCAGCGGGCGACAAGATCATAAAGGTCGGTCCGACGAGAGTCCACAGCGGCAGCGAGCTCGTTTACGAGATCCTGAACCGCGGATATGAACCGGTCGACCTGACAGTTATTCGCGACGGCGAAAAGATCCTGCTCCCGGGCGTGGTATTCCCGACCGAAGAGGAGGAGGGCACATCCTTCGGCAGATACGACTTCGTGCTTTACGCCATGCGAAAGACTCCCGGCAATCTGCTCGAGCAGGCCTTCTTCAGATCAGTATCGACGGTCAAGATGGTATTCGACTCGATCGGAGGGCTCGTCACCGGACGGTTCGGAGTCGATTCTGTCTCGGGTCCCATTGGCATATCATCTGCCGTCGGAGAGGCCGCTAAGGCCGGTTTTTCCAGTCTGTTCTACCTGTTTACCGTCATTTCGGTCAACCTCGGCATCATGAACCTCCTGCCTCTTCCGGCGCTTGACGGCGGAAGGATACTCATGCTCCTCATCGAACTCGTGATCCGGAGGAAGGTGAAGCCGGAGGTCGAGGGGTATATCAACTTCGCCGGGATGGTGATCCTCCTGACCCTCACCGTGTTCATCACGGCAAAGGATATCATAAAACTGTTTTAAGCTGCCATGACAAAGAGAAAGATAACAAGGTCGGTGAACGTCGGAGGCGTCGTGATAGGCGGAGGGGCCCGGATCCCGATCCAGTCGATGACCAATACCGACACGAGGAACGCCGAAGCGACCGCGGCGCAGATCGCCGCGCTTCACGAGGCGGGCTGCGACATAGTTAGATTCACCGTTCCGGACGCCGAAGCCGCCGAAGCCGCCGGCAGGATACGGAAGCTGACGGAGGGTATCCCGCTCGTGGCGGATATCCACTTCGACTACAGGCTGGCACTCGCTTGCATCGACCGCGGGATCGACAAGATACGCATAAATCCCGGCAATATCGGCTCCGAGGAGGGAGTGAGGGCGGTCGCGAAGGCCTGCCTCTCGCGGCATATTCCGATACGCATAGGCGTCAACGGAGGATCGCTCGAGAAGAAGCTTCTCGAGAAGTACGGCTCCCCAACTCCCGAGGCGCTCTTCGAGTCGGCAGTCGGGCACATCAAACTGCTCGAAAGGTACGGATTCGAAGACATAGTCATCTCGGTAAAGTCATCCGACGTCACGGGTACGGTCGAGGCCAACAGATACATTTCCGAAAACTGTGACTTCCCGCTGCACATCGGCGTGACCGAGGCCGGCGGAAGAAGATCAGGCATAATCAAGAACGCCGCCGCACTCGGAGCTCTCATATCATCCGGGATCGGTGACACCGTCAGGATATCGCTGACCGACGACCCGCTCGAGGAGGTGCGAGCGGCGAAGGAGATACTCCGCTCGCTGAGATGCACAGGCCACTCCGGGCTCGAGATAGTCTCATGCCCCACGTGCGGGCGGACCGGTATCGACCTTGTGCGGCTGGTATCCGAACTCGAGGCGGCCGTCGACCGCGAAGGCCTGCGCGACGTCCCGTGCAGGGTGGCTGTGATGGGCTGCGCCGTGAACGGCCCGGGGGAGGCGAGAGAGGCAGACTTCGGCGTCGCCGGCGGTAAGGGAGAGGCGCTCTTCTTCGAGCACGGGCGGATCATGGGAAAGATACCCGAGGACGGCATCGTGCCGTTCATCACAGACTGTCTTAAAAGCAGAAAAGAGAAAATGTGATATGAGCGAAGTCGACGAGAGACAGGTACAGGCAGCGCCGCAGAGGCCCCAGAAAAGTCTTAATGACCTTTTTTCCAAATACAGCCCGGACCCCGAGTCGAAGCGGCTCTTTGACTGCGCGTCGGGCTATACCGTGGCGAGGTCTAATATCAATCCCGGTCTGTACGAGATAACCGTATCGCTCCCCCGTATATTCGACACGAAGATATTCAGCAGGATAGAGAACGGGATAAAGAGCGCCTACGGCGGGAAGTACGCAGTGAGGCTCGTTCCCTCGTACGGCGCGTCGCTCTTCTGCCCCGACAGCCTCGATCTGCTGATCTCCGACGCTCACGCGAGGATGCTCCTGCCCGCCGGTTTTTTCGACAAGTACAATATCGTCGAGAACGATTCCGACGACTATACGGTTGAGATCCCGTTCGGGGCCGGAGGGATAGATTTTCTGGCCAAGAGGAACGCCGAGTCGAAGATCGAGGAGCTCGTTAAAAGGGAATTTTCGACCGAGATAAAGGTGACGATCGCCGAGATGGCCGACTATGTGCCGTTTTCGGAGACCGATGAGGGCCGCGAGTTCTACCGTTCGATCGATCAGAGCTGCCGCGAGTCGCTCGAGGAATACGGCAGGGAAGAACCCGATGAAGCCCCGGACGGCCCCGAAGCCGCCGAGGAAAGCGGCGCCGGGCCGGTATTCAGGAAGATCAGGTCGGTATTCGATCCTTCCGCCGTGGCCGTCGTCGAGGACGGGATATGCTCGATAGGAGCCGGTAATTTCGATATATCGTCTCCCGAATATATATTCGGTGACAGGTTCAACATCGATCCGATATCGGTATCGTCGATCACATCTCCGAGGCGCAACACCGTGATACTGGGCACGGTATCCGACCTTCAGTGCGACAACAGGGGACGACAGCAGAGCTGGTTCTATTCGTTCACCGCGTTCGACGGCAACGCCTCGATCTCGGTCCGCGAGTCGGGACTCGAGGAGGACGACGCCAGAAAAAAGGCGGCGCACTTCAGCGAAGGCGACTCATATGCCTTCTTCGGGAACGTCAGGAAAGACATAAAGCAGGACGAGTTTTATTTTGTCCCCGAGGCGGCCGCCAGGGTGAGTTTCATCCCGCGCGCCGACCGCTCGGCCGAGAAGAGGGTCGAGCTGCATCTGCACACCGGAATGTCGGCCGTCGACGGCATAACATCGGCCGCCGATGCCGTGAAGACGGCCATGAGGTGGGGCCACAGGGCGCTTGCCGTGACCGATCACGGAAACGTACAGGCCTTCCCCGAGGTAATGCTCTTTCTCGAAAAATACTACTCCAAATCGGGCATTCCGGAGAACGAGCGGTTCCTTCCCATCTACGGGATGGAGGCGTATTTCGTAAACGACTCGGCCTCTCCGCTCGAGGGGAAGTATTCCGGAGGATTCGACGGAGACACCGTGGTATTCGACCTCGAGACCACCGGCTTATCGGCGTCGACCTGTAAGATCATCGAATTCGGCGCAGTCAGGCTGAAAAGCGGTGAAGTCACGGGAAGATTCTCGACTTTCGTCGATCCCGGGGTGCATATACCGGAGGAGATCACCGAAGTCACGTCGATAAGAGACAGCGACGTCGCCGGCGCTCCCGGCATCGCCGAGGTCCTTCCGAAGTTCTTTGAGTTCGCAAAAGGCGCGCTGCTGGTCGCCCACAACGCCGACTTCGACACCGGCTTTCTCAGGGCGGCCGCCGATTCGCTCGGGATCGAATTCGACTCGCCGTATCTCGATACCGTCGCACTGTCGCGCTTTCTGAACCCCGGCCTGTCGAAACACAAGCTCGACAACCTCGCCGACTACTACGGACTCGGCGATTTCAACCACCACAGGGCCGTCGACGACGCCGAGATGCTCTCGAAGATCTACCTCCGCATGACGGAACAGCTGAAGGAGAGGGATATAGACGATTTCGACGTCCTGAAAAAGGAGATCGAGGCAAGTTCCGACCCGAAGAAGCTGAGATCGCATCATATGATCATACTGGTAAAGAACCGGACCGGACTCAAGAACCTCTACCGTATGATCTCCGACAGCTATCTGAAATACTATTACCGCAACCCGCGCATACCGAAAACGCTGCTTGACAGGAACCGCGATGGACTGATCATAGGTTCGGCCTGTTCGGCGGGAGAGCTGTATTCAGCCATTCTCGACAACAAGCCCGAGTCCGAGCTCGAGGAGATCGCCTCTTACTACGACTATCTCGAGATCCAGCCCGCCGGCAACGACGAATATCTCATAGACGAGGGAAGAGTCGCCGATACCGAGGGACTTCGGAAGATCTGCCGCAAGATCGTCGAACTCGGGGAGCGGCTCGGCAAGCCGGTCGTCGCGACGTCCGACTCGCATTTTCTCGAGCCTGAGGACGAGATCTACCGCCGCATCCTTCAGGTCGGCAACAAGATGCGCGACGCCGACAGGGTCGTCCCGCTCTATCTGCGCACGACCGGGGAGATGCTAGACGAATTCTCATATCTCGGCAGCGAAAAGGCATATGAGGTAGTTGTGAAGAATACGAACCTCATAGCCGATATGATAGAGAGGGTCCGCCCGATACCGGAGGGCTCCTATCCTCCGCATCTCGAAGGCTCCGAAGAGGCTCTCACCGAAAAATGCTGGACGAGAGCGAAGAACATGTACGGCGACCCGCTCCCGGAGATCGTCGAACAGCGCCTCAAGACCGAGCTGGATTCTATCATATCGAACGGCTTCGCGGTGCTCTACGTCATCGCGGAGAGACTCGTCGAATTCAGCGAGAAAAACGGATATCTCGTCGGCTCGAGAGGATCGGTCGGTTCGTCGTTCGCGGCTACCATGGCGGGCATATCGGAGGTGAATCCGCTTCCGCCGCACTATTACTGCCCGAAGTGCAGATTCAGCGATTTCTCAAATCCCGACAGGGCCGGCTCGGGCTTCGACCTGCCGTCGGCGGTATGTCCTGTTTGCGGGGCCGATCTCATGGCCGACGGCCAGGACATCCCCTTCGAGACCTTCCTGGGGTTCAAGGGCGACAAGACGCCCGATATCGACCTCAACTTTTCGGGAGAGGTCCAGGGCAGGGTCCATAAATTCACCGAGGAGCTCTTCGGTGCCGAGAACGTGTTCAAGGCCGGAACGATCTCCACACTGGCAGACAAGACCGCATACGGATACATCATGAAGTATTTCGAGGGCAAGGGGATCATGCCCCCGAAAGCGGAGATAGAACGGATGAAGTCGAGGTGCACCGGCGTCAAGAAGACGACGGGCCAGCACCCGGGAGGAATCATAGTCGTGCCGAGCGACATGGATGTCTACGACTTCACGCCGGTGCAGCATCCGGCCGACAAGGCGCAGTCGGATATTGTCACTACACACTACGCCTTCTCGTACCTGCACGACACGATCCTCAAGCTCGACGAGCTTGGACACGATATCCCGACCAAGTACCGGTACCTCGAGAAATACAGCGGCGTGCCGGTGATGGACGTCGCGATGAACGACCGGACGGTCTACCGTCTTTTCGAATCGACCGAGCCGCTGGGCATACCGCAAAGAGACCGCGAGGACCGGGACACCCGCGCGCTGGGCCTTATGGTCGGTACGCTCGGGATACCCGAGATGGGAACTCAGTTCATCCAGCAGGTGCTAATCGATTCGAAGCCGAAGAATTTCGCCGACCTAATGCAGATATCTGGTCTGACGCACGGCACCGACGTGTGGCTCGGGAACGCGCAGGACCTGATAAAGCAGGGCATCTGCGATATTTCACATGTCGTCGGGACACGTGACGGCATCATGCTCGACCTGATAAAGTACGGGGTCGAGAAGCCGATGGCCTTCAAGATCATGGAGAAGGTCAGAAAGAACAAAAAAGGCGAGCCGCTCCCCGACGAGATGCTCGACGCGATGGCCGCGGCGGGTGTTCCCGACTGGTACGTCGGATCGCTCAAAAAGATCAAGTACATGTTCCCGAAGGCCCACGCCGCCGCCTACGTTATGTCGGCCATACGTCTCGCGTGGTACAAGGTCCACCGCCCGGTCGCCTTCTACTGTGCGATATTCACCGTCGCTCCCGAGGGCTTTTCAGCCGGGATCGTCGGAAAAGGAGTTCGCGCGACCGAAAGCGAGATCCTTCGCATCGACCGCCTCGGCAAGGACGCGACGGCCAACGAGAAGAACACCGAGTCCGCGCTGCAGCTCGCGCACGAGTGCATGCTTCGCGGGATAAGGTTCCTGCCGGTCGACATCGTGAGATCGGACGCCGTCGAGTTTCTCCCCGAGAACGGCGGGATACGTATGCCTCTGACATCGCTGCCGGGCCTGGGAGAGGCCGCGGCGAGGGCGATAACCGCCGCCAGGGCGGAGGAGCCCTTCTTCTCGGTTGAAGACCTGCGCGAACGCGGAGGGGCAAACAAGAGCGTTATAGACGTCCTGCGCGCGAACGGCGTGCTCGACGGCCTGAACGAGTCGGATCAGCTTTCGGTGTTCGACATCATGTGATCCGCCCGAACTTCAATTATTATCGGATCTGCGGAGGGCAGCCACAAAATGGAAAAAGAGAAAAAACCGGGTTTTTTCGACGAGCTTAAAAGCTCGCGCAAATGCACCGAGATCGAGGAACCGATCGATCTCTGGTTTACCGAACCTGTAGGGTTCGTGTTCACCGTGGTGGCAAGAAAGTTCGGAGTGCATCCGAACGCCGTGACTTTCGTGTCGATGGTCTGCGGACTCGCGGGAGGCATACTGTTCTACTCCCGGAATTTCTGGATCAATCTTACCGGCGTCCTGCTGTTCATACTGTCGATCGTGCTCGATGCCACCGACGGTCAGCTCGCCAGACTCACTCACAAGACCTCCGAGCTCGGCCGCCTGCTCGACGGCTTATCGACGATGGTCGGATATGCCGGGGCGTATTTAGCGCTCGGTTTCCGCATGTCGGACGAGTATATACCGTTCACCGGGACGAAATGGGGCGGATGGATCTGGATCGTCATCGTTGTCTCCGCGCTGTTTTTCCACGCGAGGCAGGACAGGATGGCGGACTATTTCAGGAATCTTCACCTGCTGTTCGCGCTTGGAAAGAGCGGAAGCGAACTGACGACCTCCGAGTCGCTGCGCCGGAGGGCGGCCGAGCTGAAGGGCGGCAAGCCCTCGATAGAGCGCCTTTATCTCCGGTTCTACATACCATATACGGCAATGCAGGAGCGCAGCACGCCCCGTACGCAGGAGTTCCTGCGCGCGGCCGCGGCCCGCGACGGCGAAAACTTTCCCGAGAACAGGGAAGTCGCCGAGGCCTACCGGCAGAGGAGTCTTCGCATTGTACAGCTGACCAACCTTTTAACGATCAACCTCCGTGCATACGCCCTCTTCATACTGCTGCTGCTCGGACTTCACGTTTACTATTTCCCGTTCCTCGTGATCGTCATGGGGACCCTCGACGTGATAATGGTCAGGGGCTATGAGAAGATCGCCTCCGACCTCAAGGAAAAATACTACCCGGGAGACAGCGGGACCAGATGAAGAAAAGATACAAACTGCTGTTCTTTATCCTGGGACTTGCGGGACTGGCCGTGATGATCTGGCGCTCCCACCCCGGCGATATCGACTGGAGTCTGCTCGTAGCCCCGCCGATCATCATATCATTCGTAATTCAGATCGTCATCTGGCTCGCCATCTTTGCCGTCCACGTCTTTGTATACCGCGTCATGCTCGGCAGGGAGGACGCGAAAAAGGTGGGATTCTTCAGGCTCTCGAAGATAGTGGTGTCGGGGTTTGCCCTCAACAATGTCACGCCGGCTGGGCTCGTGGGCGGAGAGCCGTACAGGATAATGGAGCTCCGCCAGTACTGCGGGACCGAGAAAGCGCTTTCCGCGACTCTCAATTTCAGCGTTTTCTACGTAATGGGGCACGTCATGCTCTGGTTCACGGGCTCTGTGCTATATTTCGTCACCGGCTGCCCGGGCGGCGTCGCATCGTCGGTGGGACTTGCCGTCGCGGGGCTGCTCTGCTTTCTCGGCTGCGTCTTTTTCATCAGACACAAGAGCACGGGGCTCATCGTGCCGGTGTTCGAGAGAGTGTCGCGCTGGCATATCCCGCTCGTCAGCAAATACACGCGAAAGCAGCTTGAAAATAAGAGAGAGCGTTTTTCCGAGGTCGACAGACAGATCGCCGCATTCAGCTCGGACAGGAGGAAGTTTTATTCCGCGCTGCTGCTCGAGTATTTTTCGAGGCTTCTTGAATCGCTCGAGTATTACGTGATACTGGTCTTCCTGGGAGCTGCCGTGAACCCCGTACACGGGATACTGGTGCTGAGCCTGGCGTCGCTCATCGGGAACCTGCTCTTCATGATACCCATGCAGGCTGGCACGAGAGAGGGCGGCATGGGCGTCGTTCTCGGCTGGATAGACGTTTCGTCCGAGACGGGGATACTCGCGGCGCTGCTTTACCGTCTGCGGGAGTTCCTTTGCATCGCGGTCGGGATCATACTCATACTTATCGACAAAAAGAAGAAGAAAAAAGCCGCCGAAACTACGGCGGTAGCCGATGACAGCATCGCCGATGACAGCATCGCCGATGACAGCATCGCCGATGACAGCATCGCCGATGACAGCATCAGCGATGACAGGCAGCACCGGCAATGACAGCAATCATAACCAATAAAATGCCTTTTTAAAGGAGAAGCAGGCCATGATCTTTTCGTATTTTCTTCAGATCAGCAACCACATGTGGCTCGACCGCGATTCCATAACCCCGGGCTGGGTCGTTCAGGAAAAATGGGACGAGAACAACAATACCGACGAGGAGGTCTTCGACAGGCTCGTTGACTTCATCGCCGAGAGAAAGTACAACATGCTGATCATCGACGTGGGAGACGGCGTAAAGCTCGACTCTCATCCAGAGATCGCCGCGCCCGACGCGTGGAGCAAGGAAAAACTCGCGAAAAAGCTTGAATACATCCGCGGGAAGGGCATCGAGCCGGTTCCGAAGATGAATTTTTCCTGCTGCCACAACACATGGCAGAAGAAGTGGAGATTCATGACAGGGACGCCGGAGCACATCGCCTTCTGCAAGGACCTCATCCGTGAGGTCAGTTCGCTCTTCGGTTCGAAATATTTCCACCTGGGACTCGACGAGGAGACATACGAGCACCAGAAATACAACGGCGTCGCCATAGTGAGGAACGAAAAGGTCTTCTGGCACGACTGCTACGAGCTCTTCGACTGCTGCCTTGAGTGCGGCGCCCGTCCGTGGGTCTTCTCAGACTACTACTGGCACCATCCCGACCTGTTCGTAAAGTACATGCCGAAGACTGTGCTCCAGTCGAACTGGTATTACGGGACCTTCGACACCCGTCCCGAGGCTCCGCGCTACAACACGATCATGACATACAACAGGCTCGACGAACTGGGATACGATCAGGTGCCGGTCTGCTCGACCTGGTCGTCGACTTCCAACGCGAAGCAGACTCTCGCATACTGCAAAGAAAAGCTGTCGGCAGACCGGCTGCTCGGCTTTATGACGATCCCGTGGAGAAACACCACCGCCACCGAGTACTACACTCTGATGAGCGACGCCGACAGGCTGTATACCGCGAGGAAACTGCACTATCCCGATACGCTTTGAATCATCTGACAGACAGGAGATAAAAGAAAACATGAAGATCGAAGTTCGCTATTACACAAAGGGCGGAAACACCGAAAAGCTCGCAACTGCCGTCGCGTCGGCTGCCGGAGTGGGAGCGCTTCCCGTATCCGAGGGCCTCACAGGGCACGCCGATATCCTTTTCCTCGGCAGTTCGCTCTACGCCGGCAAGCCCGCCGCTGAGATCTCAGAGTTCATACGCAGGAACGCGTCGAAGATAGGCCGCCTCGTCGTATTCGGCTCGTCGGCTTCGGGAAAGTCAACGTTCGGTAAGATAAAGGAACTGGCCGGTTCGGTCGGGATCGAAGTCGAGCCCGAATACTTCCACTGCCCGGGGCAGTTCCTCTGGATGAACAGGAACCGTCCCGACGCCCGCGATCTCAACGAAATAACCGGATTCGCAAAAAAGACTATCGCGGCTGACTAACGGAAATCACGTCGCCGCGAACACCGAAAAATCACAGAGACCGGGCAGCGGATATCCGCTGCCCGGTCTCTGTATGGTCGGAGTGACTGGACTCGAACCAGCGGCCTCTTGGTCCCGAACCAAGCGCACTACCAAGCTGTGCCACACCCCGTTTTTTTATTTTGCCCGAATATTATACCACTTTCGGCACTCAATGTCAAGAAGAATAATCGGCCGCCGGAAGATTTTTGTTGCTCACCGGGGCAAAATATGGTAAAATATAGAGAATCGGGCATAGCGGCAGCATTATGCGCCGCGACGGCACAGGCAAGGTGAGAACAGAAGGATATCCAGATGGACCGGTACGAAGTTATAAGGGACCTCATTGAGCGCCACGACAGGATAGCTATACACAGGCATACGAATCCCGACGGCGACGCCGTAGGCAGCCAGATCGGACTCAAGCACATAATACTCGACAATTACCCCGGGAAGACGGTAGTCTGCCCCGGAGATCCCCCCGGAAGGTATTCGTTCATGCCCGACTCGTCGCCCGACACCGTAGACGACTCCTTCTACGACGGAGCCCTGGCGATTGTGCTCGACACGTCGTCTGCGTCGCTCATAAGCGACGGCCGTTATGCCTCGGCAAAGACGTCTCTCAGGATCGACCACCACCTCTTCCTCGAGGAGATCTGCGGGACCGAGATCGTCGACCCCACCTTCGAGAGCTGCTGCGGGATCATAGCCGACGCCTCGATATCGCTCGGCCTCAGGTTTTCGCCGCTTTCCGCCGGGCTGCTTTTCACCGGCATCGTGACAGACAGCGGGCGCTTCAGATACGATTCGGTGAACTCGAGGACCTTTGCCCTGGCGTCGAAGCTGATGGAGCAGGATTTCAGCACGAACGATATATACAGGAATCTTTATTCCGACAGCTACCGCTCGATGGCAACACGCGCGAGCTTTCTGCTGAGAGTCAGATTCACCGAGCACAGGGTGGCTTATATCTACTCGACGGCCGCCGACGTGGCCGAATCTGGCCTCGACAGCTTTTCGGCGTCTAGGGGGATGGTCGGAACGATGTCAGAGATCCGAGGGACCTGCATATGGGTGAACTTCACCGAGTCGGACAGCGGGGTGCTGTGCGAGATACGGTCGTCGGACAGGAACATAAACGGAATAGCCGTGAAATACGGCGGAGGCGGACACGCCAAAGCCAGCGGAGCGACGCTTAAGGACAGGGAAGAGGCTATGAAGCTCCTCTCCGATCTCGACGCGCTCGCGGCATCCTGCTGACATATCCTCAGTCATTCGTCGCGGCAATTCGTTACCTTCCACAGGCACCTCCCGAAGACGGCTGGCGGTCGCACGTAACTGCTGATATTATCAGAATATATACGGAGAAACTCTTATGGAACGCACAGATGCCTTGAAGGCGATAATGGAGAAGATACTTGAATACGACAAGATCGTCATCAGCAGGCACATAAGGCCCGACGGCGATGCCGCAGGCTCGTCAGGAGGCCTCTGCGGGCTCCTCAGAGCGTCTTTCCCCGATAAGACAGTCATCGTATGCAACTCTGACAGGTCGCGCAAGATGGGCTTCCTTTCCGTCCCTGAGACGTCTCCCGGTGAGCTCCCCGAAGGCTGGTTCGGCGACGCCCTCGCTATCGTCACAGACACGGCGACGTCTGACCGCATATCTAACCCCCGCATATCCGAAGCCGGCTTCATTATCAAGATCGACCACCACATCGACACCGAGCGGTACGGTGACATTAACTGGATTGAAGACGGACGCGCCTCATGCAGCGAGATGATAGCGATCTTCGCCTCGGCCTTTCCCGACCGGCTGAAGCTGACGCCGGAGGCGGCGGCCTGCCTCTATACCGGCATCGTCACCGACACCGGCCGCTTCAGGCACCGCGGGGTCGACGCCGAGACTTTCGGTGCTGCTGCGTTCCTTCTGGGTTCGGGTATCGACACCGAGAAGATCTACGCCGAACTCTATCTCGACGACATATCCTTCCTCAAATACAAGTCGGCGGTATACGATTCGATCGAACTCACTCCGAACGGCGTCGCCTATGTCTTCATACCTCTTTCGATGCGCGACAGGTTCGGACTTGACGCCGAGTCGGCGTCCCTCGCCGTTTCCTTCCTCGAATCGATCAGAGGGAGCCTCATCTGGATTGCTTTCATTGAGAACGGCAGCGACGACCCCGCAGGAGCCGGTACGGTGCGCGTCAGGCTCCGTTCAAGATTTCTGGATATAGATGCCGTAGCCGCGAAGTACGGAGGCGGAGGGCACGCCAGAGCCGCAGGAGCGACGCTCCGCGACAGGGAGGAGATAACTGACGTACTTGCAGACGCCGACCGGCTGCTCGGAGAATTCAAATCCTCCAACGCTGATCTTATCTGATATCAGTATAAACAGTTCCCCGTTATAAAAACATCCCCGGGACCGCGGCATTGCCGCGTCCCGGGGCTTTTCGGCCGGGAGGCCGTCTTACTGCTTTTCGACCGCGGTGAAGAGGTATGCGGGGAACTGAGTCACGCCTACGTTCTTCGCGTTTTCGCCTGTGATGTACGATGTGGCGCTCGCGCTGATCGTGCTGTAGGTGTTGTACGTGCCGAGATATCTGTCGCTTCCGGCGACGTTCGCGATGAGCACGGCGCTTCCGGCATCGAAGGTATATACGGCGGACGGAGTGTCGGTGATCCTGACGCCTGCCTTGCCGGCGGTATACTCGTAGATGTCGAGATAGTTCTTCTTGCCGTCCTTCATGAAGTACATGCGGTATCCGCCGTCCTGAGCCTCGAGGAAGACGTCGACGCCCTTCTCGACCTTTTCTTCAAGCGCGAAGTAGTTGCCGCTCATCTCTCCGCTGAACCAGAGGTCCTTTTCGAGCTTGGCCTGGGTGAGACCGAACTTGTATGCCTTGCCGGTCTCGGGTGTCGTGACTTTGGTCACGGTGTACTCCTTGGCGGAGGCAGCGTCGACCGTCACGATGTAGTCGGCGGTCGCCGTCTCGGTGCCGCACTTGAAGGTGGCTGTAAGCTTGACCTTGGTCTCGGCGGCCGGGAGCTTCACGGTGAGCTTTCCGCCGCTGACCGCGGCGCAGGCGTTGTCGGACGCGTAGCTGATCGCGACGTCGGTGTAGCTCTTGCCTGTGGTCTGCAGATCGATGTCGCCGTCCTTCGTCACCTTTTCGGGGACGGTGAGGTTGGCTTTTTCAAATTCGATCTTTTCGGCCGCGGTCTTCTCGCCGAGCGCCTTGTACTCGAAGGCGTCCTTCGTGACGGGAGTGAGATAGAAGGCTCCGTCGTAAACGCATACTACGCCTGTCGCGTCGGCGGTCCAGCCGAGGTGCTCGGCGTGTGCCTTCTTGAAGGCTTCGGCGTCTTCCTTTGTGAGCGGGCAGACGGAGGAGGAGATCCTGATGTAGGACTCGAGCTCGCCGAGCTTGAATTTGTAATAGCCGCTGCCGGCGTCCTCACCGGTGATCTCGACGCCCTTGATCGTGACGAGCGCGGCCTGTTTGCCGGTGAGAGCCTCGTCCTTGAGCGATTTGGCGTTCTTGAAGGCTTCGGTGTAGTCCGCCGGTGTGACGGCTTCGCCGTCGCCGGTCTTTTCGACGGTCGCGTCGATTATTTCAAGCGTTCCGTTGTATGTGTCTTTTTTGCCGGTGATCGATACGGTCGAGCCGGCGGCAAGGCCGAGGTCGGCCACAGGGTCGGCTGACATGTTGTAGACGTAGTAGCCTCCGCCGACGCCCTCCACGTAGAGTCCGTTCGACGAATTGCCTTTCGATTTTGCTATGATGCCGGTGACGGTGCCCCTGACGACCACGGGCGCTTTGTTCTCGGCCGCCGCAAATTCGGCATAGCCGGATTCGGCATACGCGGGGATCGTGTAGTCGAAGGAGAGGTCGGTCTTGTTGCCTTCGGCGTCTGAGAGCGTCGCGGTGAGTTTGTATTTCACCTCTTCAGGTGTCTTTTCGTCGACGTCGATCGAGGCGAACTTGCCGTCGTCGGTGATCGCCACCTTGTCGGAGTCGGCCGACCAGGTCACTTTGTAGTCGTTGTCGCCTATGCGGACAACGCTGACTCTCCTGAAATCGGAAGGTGTCACGGCGGGTTCATTCTTGTACATCTCGAACAGATAGCTGCGGGCCGATTCGAGAGTGGACGACGGTCCGTCGGGCTTATCGGTCTTGCACCCGGCAAGACTTAAGATCAGCATCAGCGCGCAGAGAGCGATGCAGATCATACTTCTTTTCTTCATTGATCATTTCTGCCTTTCGTTATGTGTGATTTGTAAAAGCACGGACGGGGCGGCGCGGTGCTCAGCCGGCGACGGTGATGTCGGAGGGGGTGAAGACCTTGATCTGATAATTGCCGTCGTATTTGTCTATCATGCCCCTGACTCCGATCGTCTTACCCTCGTATTCCTTCGCGGTGACGAGTTCACCCGATGAGTCGCGGAGGACGGCGGTGCGGACGGTGAATGTGCTGCCGCCGGCCTCGACGGTCAGAGTCATCGCTCCGTACTGGGAGCTTTCGGTGTTGTCTGTCGTATAGACGCTCACGACCTTCAGGCCGTCCATCGACACCGTTGTGTTGACCGAGAGCTCGGCGAGACGGTATTTCTGCACCTTCCCGTCGGAGTCGGTGATCTCGACCTCAGAGGAGGTGAGCTCCTCGGGAGTGAGCTTTACGAACGCCGGAGCGAAGCCGTCGCCGATCTTCTGGATGTTGCCGGGGTCGTCGGGCTTCATCTGACGGTAGGTGAGTCCGCTTACCTGCCAGCTGTCGCCCGCTTCGTAGTACTGTACCGTGCCCACGATGCGCGAGCGGTTGCCGACCGAGAGGATCTCGAGGCCCTCTCCCGACAGACCGTAGCCGTAATAAACCGTCATACCGAAGTAGATGCCCGATTCGGCGTCATAGTCCTCGACGTATACGGTATTGGAGTTGTTGATCGTGATGACGCCTTCGAAAGCCACCTTCTTGCCGTTGTAGTCGGACACGTGCAGGCGAAGCTCGCGAAGCGTCAGCTCGACGGCGTCTCCGTAGTAGAAATCGGGGTCGCGTTTTCCCGAGTGGATGTTGAGTTTCTGCGCCTTCGCCTGGGCGATCGCCGCGGTGCAGGTGCTTCCGTAGATGTTGTTGGCCGACGACGAGGCGATCGCGAGCCCGTTCTGCAGGATCTCGATGTTCAGGTTCCGGTAATCGCTGCTGTTCGGCGTCCTGTACCAGACCCATACGAGGTATCTGCCGCCCGTGGAGTCGGCGTTCCATTCGGCGGTATCCGATTCGATGTAGATCGACGAGGCTCCTGAGAGCTTTTCTTTGGTGAAATCGGAGGCCTTCTTGCCCCACTCCTCGATCTTGCCGGTCGATTCGGGGGTGTTGATGGCTATGTATCTCGCCTTGAACAGGCCCGATTCCATGACGGTCTCAGGGACGTTGAAATGGGTGGTGTCGCCGTCGACAAAGGTGTGGACGGTGACTTCCTGCTTCTTCGTGGCGGTCCCGCCGATGTCGAGCTTCACCTCGGCCGCGTAGTCCTTCACGTCTCCGGACTGGGGGCTGTCGGTGCCGCCGTCGCTCCCGCCCGTACTCTTGCAGGAGGAAAGGAGGAGCGGCAGCATGACGAATGCGGCCAGCAGACACGATATTAGCGCTGAACGCGCCTTTTTTATGTGTGGCATTTTGTTCAAATGAGTCGGGCCGCGGCGGGGATCAGCCGTTGTACTCGCACTCGTCGATCGCGTCGGCGAATGCCTTGTCGATCGCGGCGTCGAGGTTCGCTCCGCCGTCGAGAGTGAGGCACTTCACGAGCAGAGCGCCGACCTGGTCTCTGGCCGTCGAGGAGCCCTTGAAGGCGGGAGAGGTGTAGTAGGCGGATTCCTGATCAAGGCAGACCTTGGCGGAGAGAGCCGAGATATAGCTGCCGCCGTCGGCCTTCTCAAGGAATGCGGCGTACTGCGGGTTGTCCTTGACCGACTTGATGACGGGAACGTAGCCCGACGCCATCGAGAATTCGGCCTGGAATTCGACGCTCGTGGTGAGGAATTTCACGAAGAGCCACGACGCGATGACTTCCTGGGGATCGGCTTTCTTGAATATGCAGATCGAGGGGCCCTGGGAGATGACCTTCGGGTTCGACGCGTCGACCTGAGGGACGCTGGCGATGCCTACTTCGAACGGATACTTTCCGTCAGCTCCGGCAGCGGGACGCTGATGCGTTGCTCCGGCGGACGAACCGATCGACATGTAGCTCTTCGTGCCGCTCTCGGCGGTGAAGAGTCCGGAGGTGTAGGAACCGTAGAGCGACTGAGTGGTGAGGTAGGACGACTGATACCAGTTCCTGAACGTCTTGATGAATTCCTTGTTCTTCGCGTTGTTGAAGAGATAGTGGTCGCCTGTCGCGGAGGTGTAGGGCGAGCCGTACTGTTCGCACATCGTGATGAACCAGTTCGCCTCGGAGTCGTATCCGAGCGGGATCGATCCGGGGTCGATCTCCTTTATCTTCCTGCAGACATCCTCGAGCTCGGTCCATGTCGTCGGGACCTTGAGGCCGTTCTGATCGAAGAAGGTCTTGTTGTAGTAGAGGACCTCGGTGGACTTTGAGAAGGGCATCGAGTACATGAGACCGTCGCCGAACTGTCTGCCTTCCTCGTAATAGCCTTTGATGAAGTCGGCCTTCTGTTCGTCGGTGAGGCCGAGGATCTCGGTAGAGCCGTCGGCTCTGTTGACGGTGAGCTTGCTGTCGATCAGGTTGTCGAGCGTGGCGACGGCTCCGGCGATGTTGTACAGAGCCACATGGTCGGGATAGCAGTAGGCGAGGCTCGGCTGTCCGCCGACCGTGATCTCGGTGGAGATCTGGTCTCTCACGTCGTCATATCCTCCGACCTGTTCGGATACCACTGTGATGTTAGGATAGAGTTTGTTGAACTCCTCGATGTATATGTTGAGAACATCGGAGAGATTCGAGCCCATCGTGTGGTAGAAGGTGATCGTGACGGGAGAACCGCTGTATCCGCCTTCCGGGACTTCGAAGTTCGGGATCGCCCTCTTCGGCGAGCAGGCCGCGAACGAAGCGAGAGCGAGGACGGCCAGCATCATGACCGCCGCGATTTTGAGCATTCTTTTCTTCATTGTGTTTACCGTTCCCTGATGTGACATCGCCGGGCGTCAGCCCTTTATACCGCTTCTGGAAACGCCTTTCATAATGTATTTTCTGAGGAAAACGAATACGAGGAAGAGCGGGATCGAGACGAGCGCGACAGCGGCCATCTGGACCGGGAAGTTCGTCGTGCCGTCATCGTAGACCAGGTTCATTGAACGCAGTCCGTTCGTGATGAGCTTGTGTGCCTCGTCGTTGGCGACCAGGCGCGGCCAGATATACGAGTTCCAGGCTCCCATCATCTTGAGTATCGTGATCGAGATCAGCGTCGGCAGCGACAGCGGGACCATGACCTTCCACAGGTACTTGATGTCGGACGTCCCGTCGACCTTGGCGGCCAGATACAGCTCGTCCGGGATCTGGAGAAAGTTCTGCCGGAGCAGATAGATGTAGAATACGCTCACGAGGAAGGGGATAATCAGGACGCGGTAGGTGTGCATCCAGTCGAGCTCGTTGACCGTTATGTAGTTCGTGATGGTGAAGAGCTCGCCGGGGATCATCATCGTGGCGAGCATCCCGGCGAACAGGATGTTCTTTCCCCTGAACTCGAGCCTTGCCAGCGCGAACGCGGTGATGACGGTGATCACGAGCGAGAGGAGCGTCGAAGATACGCCGACTATCATCGTGTTTACGAACAGACGGCCGAGATTTCCGGCCCTGAAGGCTTCCGCGTAGTTGGAGAACATGAACTTGCGCGGGATGAATGTCGGGACGCTGAGCTCGTATTCCTCTCTGTCCTTGAGCGACGAGTTGATCATCCAGTAGAACGGGAAGATGACGGCCAGCGCGATGACGATCAGGAAAAAGTAGACAAGTATCTTTGAGATTATGACGGATACCCGCTGTCCGCGCTTGACGCCGGACATGTCCTTTGCCGACATTACGTGATTCGTGTTTTCAGACATGGCGGCACCTCAATAGTGTGTTCTTTTCCTGCTGACGTACAGGTTTATCATGGTCACTATGAAAATAATGACGAAGAGTATGAGAGCTGCGGCCGAAGCGCGTCCCTGGTTGTCGTTCTCGAGCGCGTCGTAGATGAATCCGACCATCGTGTTGAGGCGCTTCGAGTCTCCCACGGGTCCCATCTCGGGTCCGAATACGCCGACCACGCTCGAATACTCCTTGAATCCGCCGATGAATCCGGTGATAACGACATAGGCGATCATGGGGGAGAGCAGCGGCACGGTGATGCGGAAGAAGGTCCTGACGCGCGACGTACCGTCGACCTTGGCGGCGTCGTAGTACTGCTTGTTGACGCTCTGCAGACCGCCGAGCAGCACGAGGATCTTGAAGGGCAGGGCGTTCCAGACTATATAGATGACCATGACCGCGATATTGGCGGCGTAGGTCGAGCCGGCGTTGATCCATACGATCGGCTGACCGCCGAAGAACTCGATGATGTTGTTTATGATGCCGGCCGTAACGATGATGTTGGATGAGTTCCCGAGGTCAGGGCTGACTATCGTACCGACGATGTTGAACATCGCGGCGAAGACCATACCTATGGCGATCGAGTTTGTAACGTACGGAAGGAAGTAGATCGTCTGAAGGAACCGGTTGAGGAACTTGATCGAGTTGAGGCAGACCGAGATGAGCAGTGCCAGCATGGTCGAGATCGGGACGGTGAGCACGCAGAGCAGCATCGTCGTGGTCAGACACGACAGGAACCTCTTATACTGCAGGACCTTGACGAAGTTGGCGATGCCGACCTTGAAGACGGTCCCTCCGTGCTCGCTCATCAGTCCGTAGTCGTTGAGGAAAGCCATCCGGATGGTGTTGATCATAGGCCAGAGGGTGAACACTGCCATGAGGATCAGCGCCGGAGCCAGGTAGATCCAGGCCTTCCACTGACGTTTGTTGTATACCATTCCCGACCTCCGTCACTTTCCGAGAGGCATAAGTTCCGCGAATATCCTCTCCTCGGTGTCTTTCCTGAAGACGAACACCTTGTACGGCTTGAGCGAGAAGCCGACATGGCCGCTCGACGGGACCGACGTATCGGAGGCGATTATCGAGCGGACGAATGGATTGAGGGAGGCGGGATTTTTCGTCACGACGCTTATGTCGCGCCCCATGACCTCGATGCTCTCGATGAGGCAGGAGAGGCTGCCGCCGTCGGGAATGAAGCCCTCGGGACGGACGCCGACGGTGACCGCGCAGTCGGCATGGGCGATCGAGAAGACGGCGTCGGTGCCGATGTAGAGCACGCCTTTTTCGATCTTTCCGTCGAAGACGTTGATAGGAGGAGTGCCGAGAAACTTTGCGACGAAGAGGTTGACGGGGCTGTCGTATACGGCCTGGGGGGCGCCGGTCTGCTGGACCGTGCCGTCCTTCATGACCACGATCTCGTCGGAGATCGACATCGCCTCCTCCTGGTCGTGCGTCACGAAGATAGTGGTGATACCGGTCTCGCGCTGGATGCGGCGGATCTCTTCGCGGGTCTGGAGACGCAGCCTCGCGTCGAGGTTGGAGAGAGGCTCGTCGAGCAGGAGCACGCGGGGCATCTTGACGAGGGCGCGGGCGATAGCAACGCGCTGCTGCTGTCCGCCCGAGAGCTCGCTGGGCTTGCGGTCGAGCAGTTCGTCGAGCTGGACCAGCTTCGCGGCCTCGACGGTGCGTCTTAGCATCTCGTCCTTGGTAAGCCTGTCCTTTCCCTTCAAATTCTGGAGAGGGAAGAGGATGTTCTGCTTGACGGTAAGATGGGGATAGAGCGCGTAGTTCTGAAAGACCATGCCGACTCCGCGGTTCTCGGGAGACAGCTCGGTGACGTCGTCGTCGCCGAAGAAGATCTTTCCTCTTGTCGGCTTTTCGAGTCCGCTGATCATGTAGAGCGTCGTCGACTTGCCGCAGCCAGAAGGTCCGAGCAGACCGATGAGCTTGCCGTCGGGGATCTCGAAATTGAAATCGTTAACCGCAACGACATCCTTCTTGATCTTCTTGTTCCGGTTGGGGAACACTTTTGTGAGGTTCTGAAGTGCGACTTTCATTTGGGCTCCTTATATTTGTTTTTTAATAATGCGCGGTGTCAGTGATTTTCCTGCTCAAGTCCGGCGTAGCCGTCCGGGTCCTCAAGATACCTGTTCAGGGATTCCTCGTCCGGGAAGATGTTCTGGCTGCCGAAGTCGACGACCACGGTGTCGGCAAGCAGGTCGTGTATCGCCTGGTTCTTCTTCGTGACGATGATGAAGACGGTCTGGAGCACGGCGATGCCGAACAGGAGGATGAAGCCGAGTCCGCCCAGCGTCCCGAAATAGATCATGATCGCGATGAGCACCGGGATCATGGTCTCGAAGGTAAATTTGCCAAGCATCGAGCGCACGAAGATCTGTGCGTTTCCCGCCTTTACCGAGTTCGTTCGCATGACGGCGAGCCCGAAGACCTTTTTCCCGACCGTCATCCCGTTCCTGAAGACGAGCGGCATGACGAACTCGAATACCGCGAACGATACGAAAAGGCTCACCGAGATCATGAAGAGAGTGAGGTTTATGACGGTGTTGTAGTCGTATGCCGCATCAGGATCGTTCTCGAGCGCGGTCTTGGCCTCGTCGTATACCGCCTTCTGCTCGTCGGTCAGCTTTTCGTAGTCCTCGGGGAGGATGTCGAAATCGATGCCGTACCGCTCCTCGTAGGTGTTGTAGTACTCCTCAAGCTTGTCGGCGTAGCTGTCGTAGCGCGTGATCTTCGAGAGCAGCGTCATGAGTATCACGGTGAGCACGATAATGAGCAGGGCGTCGAGCAGCAGCGCCGAGATCCGTTTGGATACGGCGGCTTTCTGGATGTCAGTCATCGAAATATCCCCTGTAGTTGACGGTGTAACGGCGGTCGGGGAAGAGACGCCCGAAGATGTCGATGAAGTAGTCGTCGGTCATGCTGGCAAGATAGTCGACGACAAGCTGGTCGGGGTCTGTGTCCTCGTAAGGCTCCCTCCGCCTGTAATGCGCGGCGTTGACGTAGTCGATGTGATGTCTGAAGATCGGCGACCTCCTGTTGCCGGTGCGCAGATCCTCTTTGAACCTGTCGTAGAGCAGCGCCATCATCGGCCTTATGTTCTCGTCGAGACGGGCGGCGGCGGTCGCCGGACGGTAGATCATCGAATAGTTCTCGTGGAGCGCCGAGATCATCGCATCGAAGTGCCGCCTGTCCATCCTGATATACGGCTTTCCGTAGCTGTTCTCGATGATGTTGATCTCGAGGTTGTTTATTATCTCTGCGTTGATGCTGCCGATGGCGCTGTTACCGAAGGCCGATTCGGACAGGAATCCGGCCCTGTCGGCGTCCTGCCTGTCCTTGCCGAGATAGGCGATGATGTCGGAGAATCTCACGACGCAGCCTTCAAGCGTAGACGGGATCAGCTCTGATATATGCTTCCTGTCCTCCGTGCAGCTGCGCATAAGGGCGTCGAACTCCCCGAAGCTGTCGAGCTTTTTCGGATGAAGTTCGTCTACGAGCAGCTCGCCGTTGTGGCAGGCGATACCGATGAGGGTCTGAAGGCTCATGTTGTACTGGAAAATGCCGTCGAGCACCCTCACCGAGTGGATATTGTGCGAGAAATGTCTCCCGCTGCGGCTGAAACTGAGCTCGTCGAGATATTTCTCGCCCGAGTGAGCGAAGGGGGGATGTCCTATGTCGTGGCCGAGAGAGATCGCCTCGATGAGATTGAGATTGAGGTTCAGGGCGGCTCCGATCGTGCGCGCCACTCTGGAGACGAGCTGAACGTGGAGGCCGCGCCTCGTTATGTCGTCGTTGCGGTATAGCGGGAAGACCTGCGTCTTGTCGGCGTATCTGTTGTAAAACGGACAGTACAGGATCTTGTCGGTGTCCTGCATGAATGTCGAGCGCAGCAGCGACGATTTGCCTCTTGAGGGCGGATAGCGCCGTATAGCCGTGGATTCGTCGAATCCGAGCTTCTCGAAAGTCCCGGTCGCCTTTTCGTACTGCATACGTTCGACGAGTTCGGGGCTGAGCGTTTCGTATTCAGGTATTTTCATGTGTAATAGATTTCTTCGGTATTTTTTGGTTCTTCCGGTCCGGCACCGGCGCCGTCTGACTCCCCTCCGGATTCGGGGACGGAAACAGCCGGCTCGTAATCGACCTCGGCGTCGGCGTCGTAGGCCGGGTCGTGACCTTTAGAGATCTGGCCGTATTCGGCTGCGAAGCATACGAACGAGACCGAGAGCGTGAGCATGACCGGAAGGCCGAGGCTGTCGAGCCTGTCGGTGATGCTTAAGACAAAGGCAGCGGCGGCGGGGACCGACGATATGAGGGCCGCGGGCAGCGTCTTCTTCCTCATCACGCATACGAAACACAGAACGGCTGAACCGAATACGAGCAGCGTCAGCGCGAGCCCTGCCCGGAAGTCGGAGCCGTCGAGGCTGCCGAAGAATTTCTCTTTAATCTCGCCAGGGTCGATCTGTCTGTTGAAGTGGTAATACAGCTCGCGGGCGGCGTCGGTGCCCCTGTTTTCGAATGAATCAATGACCATGCGGAGGAGGCGCGGGCTGCCCTTGAACTTGTCGCTGATCTTGATCCCGTTCTCTTCAAGCTTTGTCAGGCCGTCGATAATGACGTAAAGGCCGTGCTGATATACGCTGCAGACCGAGCATATCGCGAGAGATACGGCTGTCGCCGCGAGCCCGGCGCGGCTGAGCGTCACAGAGCCCGTCAGTCTGTCCTGCCAGGCGCAGAGGATGACATCGCCCGCCGCTATGACGGCGGCGAATATCGTCAGCACCATGGGGCGCTTGGTCAGCTGTCCGTTTGCGTAAAGCTGCAGCACGAAGGCGCACAGCAGGACGGCGACGAAGAGAGGGACGGCCGGTTTCTTCTTGAACAGGATGCCGGAGAGCGCCGCCAGCGAAAAGAACAGAACGAGCCTTATGTAGTCGCGGTTGAACTGCGCCTGCTCGATGAATGCCCGGACCTTGGAAATCCCGGCTTCGGCCTTCGCTTCGGGGAGGGTGAATTTCGCGTATGTCGCGAGAAGGTATATGAGTATGAAGACGGCCAGCATGACTGCCAGTCCGTTCACGAATGCTCTGAGGGCTTTCATTTTAGTTCCTTTCGGAAAAGGGAGGTAACTGTCTGGTGCGGCATCATCCCGGGATCCGTCTGAATCCCTCGGTGCTCCTGCCGGCGGCAGCGGGAAACGCTGCGCGAAACGGCAGCCCGTTTCTGTACGCCCCGATGACCTTACGGACGTCTTCCGGCTTTTCGACGGTGAATACGAAGTGAGTGCCGCAAAGGCCGGCTGCTGCGATGTCGCCGGTCCGGTCGGCCGTCCAGAAGGGGACTGAGTTGAATATCAGAGTCCGCCCGGATATGTCGAGAGCGGGGAATGAGACGCCGCGCCTGTCGGTCAGCCTGAAGAAACGCGGCGCTGTGCCGGATCCGGCATTTTTATCTGCGCGTCTGCCTCCGACCGGTACTCCCGTCGTCATCAGCGGCACACGGCCGTAGACTACGGCCAGCTTTCTGCCTCCGATATCGCGCATGCGGGGGAGAGTGAGCTCGGGCGAGAGGATAAAATCGCGGAACCCCTCCTCGGACGCGACGAGCGCCGACGGGGAGTTCGTGATGTTCAGCCTGTAGTCGCCGTGCGGCGTCATTCCGAACTCTTCGGCAAATCCGAGGTGTCCGATGTTGCCTACGAGCAGGTCGGTCGCTCCGGCTTCTGCGGCCGCCTTCAGGAGCGATCTCACCCCGTCTGTCTCGCTGTCGGTTATGACGGGCGGGAGCATGACCCCCCGCGGAGCCCTCCCCGACTTCGCGGCGACGGCGAAATACTCGAGCGGAATATAGGAGATGTCGAAGAACGAATCGGCCTCCGCCGTGTACGACGCCGGATCGAAGAAAACCGCCGTCCTGATCCTCGCAGGTTTTCCGGCTGATGAAGACGCTTCCTTTACCGCGCTTTTGATCTGCGCGTCGGTGAAGGCGGGATGTGCGGACGGGGCGGCAGGAGCGTCAAGGCCGACTGAGCGGGGAGTTTCAGCCGGTCTCTTACGCCCGGGGAATGACATATTCGCGTTATGAGCCGGTGCCGTCTGTCCGGCGTCCTCACGGCGACGGCCGAACATCGAGGCCGTGCGTTCGCCGGTGAAATACGCGTCGGTAAAACCGTCCCTCGAGAATACGGAGGAAAGATATTCTGTCTCGCCGGGTGTGGCGGCGCGTCTTTCGTCGAGCAGACGGCGGAACACGGATACCGCCGCGCTGACGTACGCTGGCGATTTCATCCTGCCTTCGATCTTTAGCGACGACACCCCGAGGTCCAGGATCTCGGGAATGCGGCTGGCAAGCGACAGGTCGCGCAGGCTAAGCGGATATGACGTCTTACCGCCGACCGTATACGGCAGTCTGCAGGGCTGCGCGCACTCGCCTCTGTTGCCCGATCTGCCGCCGACGAGAGACGAGAAGAGGCACTGTCCGGAACACGAGACGCAAAGCGCCCCGTGCACGAAGATCTCGGTCTCGGCGCCGGTATTCGCGACGAAATACCTTATGTCTTCGCGGCTCATCTCCCTGGCGGGGACGATGCGCGAAAAACCGGCCTCGACGAGCCGCCGGCCGCCCTCGGCGTTGTGTACCGACATCTGAGTGCTCGCGTGGAGCGGCATCTCAGGGATAAAGCGGCGCAGCAGCGACGCCCCTCCCGCGTCGGCGACGATCAGCGCGTCGGCGCCGAGTTCTGCGGCCTTTTCGGCCGTCCGCAGCCATTCGGGGAACTCCCTGTCGTATATGAGGGTGTTGAGCGTGATATAGATCTTTACCGAGCTGCCGTGAGCCAGAGATACCGCGTCCCTCAGCGCCGCGTCTCCGAAGTTTTTCGCGTTTGCGCGGGCGTTGAACGACGTCATTCCGAGGTATACTGCGTCGGCTCCGGCCGAGACGGCCGCTTCGAGCGATTCGAACGAGCCGGCCGGTGCGAGCAGCTCGGGAACGCCGGCCGGAGCCGCGATATCGGATCTTGTCTTTTCTTTTTCCATTCGGTACTCCGGCCGTCGCGCAGCGTCAGACTTTTTCGTCGAAATCCGCGGCTGTAAGTTTTATGAGAAGGGAAGTGTCGTCGGGGAACACTTTCGCTCCGTAAGCGGCTTTGCAGCGGGATATCTTCCCGCATTTCGTGCATCTGTGGATGATGACGAAGCCCTTTCTGCTGTCGGGAACTGCCTTGACGGGCTCCATGAGTCCGCCGCAGCCTGCCGCGCGGTCTCCCGGGTTTATGTCCAGGTGTACCGACCACAGGCAGCGGGGGCAGTGATTGCGCGACGTCTGTCCGAGCGGAGGCACTTCGCAGCCGCAGTGAGCGCAGACGAATCCCTCGTCGTTCTTAACGAAGCGTTTCATCGGGGAGATGCGGGGAGCCGTCAGGGCTTTATGATCTCCTGGCCGCCCATGTACGGACGCAGGACCTCGGGGACGGTCACGGTGCCGTCGGCCTGCAGGTGGTTCTCAAGGAAGGCGATGAGCATGCGCGGAGGCGCGACGACAGTGTTGTTGAGGGTATGAGGCAGATACATCTTTCCGTCCGGGCCCTTTACACGCATCTTGAGCCTTCTCGACTGTGCGTCGCCCAGATTCGAGCAGGAGCAGACTTCGAAGTATTTCTTCTGCCTCGGCGACCAGGCCTCGATGTCGCACGATTTGACCTTGAGGTCGGCAAGGTCTCCCGAGCAGCATTCGAGCTGGCGGACGGGTATCCCCATCGATCTGAAGAGCTCGACGGAGAACCTCCACATCTTATCATACCACGCCATGCTGTCTTCGGGGCGGCAGATGACTATCATTTCCTGCTTCTCGAACTGGTGGATGCGGTAAACGCCGCGCTCCTCGATCCCGTGGGCGCCCTTTTCCTTTCTGAAGCAGGGAGAATAGCTGGTGAGCGTGAGCGGAAGATCGCCCTCGGGTATGATCTGATCGATGAATCTGCCGATCATAGAGTGCTCGGACGTGCCGATGAGATAGAGATCCTCGCCCTCGATCTTGTACATCATAGCGTCCATGTCGGTCTGGCTCATAACGCCTTCAACGACGTTTCCGTGGATCATGAAGGGAGGAATGCAGTAGGTGAAGCCCTTGCCGATCATGAAGTCGCGGGCGTAGGCGAGCACGGCGGAGTGAAGTCTCGCGATATCGCCGAGCAGATAGTAGAATCCGTTTCCGGAGACTCTGCCGGCCGAATCCATGTCGATGCCGCGGAGCCTCTCCATTATTTCGGTATGGTAGGGGATCTCGTAATCGGGGACGACCGGCTCTCCGAATCTTTCGACTTCGACGTTCTCGCTGTCGTCGCGGCCGATCGGCACGCTGGGGTCGATGATATTGGGGATCTGGAGCAGTATCTTTCTGATCTTCTCCTGATATACCGGCTCGAGCTTCTCGAGATCCGAGAGCCGCACGGCCGATTCGGCGACCTTTTGCTTTACCTCGGCCGCCTCGTCGCGCCTGCCCTGCGCCATGAGGGCGCCGATCTGCTTCGAGAGCCTGTTCTTGTCGGCGCGCAGCTGCGACGCCTCAGTGATGGTCCTGCGGCAGTCGTTGTCGAGCGATATGACCTCGTCTACGAGCGGGAGCTTCCAGTCCTGGAATTTATTTCTGATGTTCTGTTTTACGATCTCGGGGTTGTCTCTTACGAATTTGATGTCAAGCATTTTTCTTTTCCTGCGTTTCCTTGTGTGTTGTATTTTATTTAAATGATTTCCGTTCAGGATCTGCACTGCGGGTCGGCCGTATGATCAGGCTCTGAGAGCCGCGACCGCCTCCGCCTTCTCGTGTGCGAGCCGGAGGAATCCCATGGCGTCGAGTCCCGAGTAGATGTCGTGTGTGTGCTTTCCGGGCTTCGATTTTGAGGTGAGCTCGTACATCATGCAGCCGCCGAAGTTCTCCCTGTCGAGGCGGGCGGCGATCCCGGCCCAGTCGGCAAGGCCGTCGAAGGGCATGAGATGGGAGTCGTCGAGCCAGGTTACCGCGCCGGGATCCGTCTGCTTCATGTTGTCGTTGAGGTGCAGGCAGACGAGTTTGCCTTCGAACAGAGCGGGGACGTCGGCGCAGGCGTTGTAGCACATCTCGTGTCCGGTATCCCAGCAGTAGCCTACGGCGGGCGACATTCCGAGCGTGTCGCGGAGCTTGATCAGGTATTCGATGCCCTCGACGTTCTCTATCGCGACCGTCACGCCGCACTTTTCCGCCTCATACACGACTTTCGCGAAACGCGATACGCCGAGCATGTTCGGCGAGTGCCTGTCCATCCCGATGATCGAATGCGCGACCATGATCCCGACGCCGTTCTCGGCGCAGGCGTGCAGGCAGCGGATGAGTTCGTCGGCGACATCGTCGCCCTCCCCGCCTTCGTTCCAGATCCTGTCCATCCTGGTGAAGGGGGCGTGGATCGACTGATATTCAAGTCCGCACTCCCTGGCAAGCGCGGCAAGCGAGCGGATGTCGCTCCTGTCGCTCCATCCGGTGAAGAAGGCGTCAAATCCGGCCTCGGCTATCATCGGGATCAGTTCCGCGTCGGTTTTTCCGAGGCCCATTCCGGTCGAGATCCCCGATCTGATCTTTCTTTCTGACATAATGGCTATCCTGCCTTTCGTTCATTGCCGCCAGTCGGCCGAACACAATACGGCAATTATTATTTTACTAATTATATAGGAGAATTATGTACTGTGTTTTAACAAAAAAAAGGATAATTGTTAATTGAGTTTTAAACCTCCGTTAATGAGCCGGCCGCTGCCGCTTAAGCGATGCGATATTGACAAAAGCGCCGGAAAATGGTAAAATTGATAAAGCAAAATCATGTTCGGCGGTTGATGGTTTCGGATATGGGACGGACAGGGAAGAATCACAGCCCGGAAGACGGGATAGCCGGCGGAAGCCGGAATGCCGCGCGTCTGCTCACCGCGGTATCCTTTGCCGCGCTCGCGCTTGCCGCGGCTGCGGCTGTATTTATTTTCGTCATGTCCTCCGACCCCGCTCCCGAATCCGACGCGAGGAGCGGCAGACTGATAATCCTGCTCATAAGGATCGCGGGAAAGGATCCGGGATCGATGGCCCCGGCTGAGCTTGAGAAACTGACCGAGAGTCTATCCCTGACGGTGAGAAAGGCAGCTCATTTCCTCGAATTCTTCGCGCTCGGCGCATTCTCATCGTCACACGCGCTGGCGGCGGGGCTCTCGT
>CADCPG010000067.1 GCA_902803255.1 uncultured Ruminococcus sp.
ACGAGCTCGGCATCAGGGTGCATCCGTGGGACATCGAGGACCCGGAGCGCGCGAAGATGTTCGCGAAGCTCGGCGTCGACGCCATCATCACGAACCACCCCGACGTCATGCTCGAGGCCCTGAAGGACGTAAAACAGTCGTGAACAGGGGCAAACGGATGTCCTCGGCCTCCGCGGCAGTTTCGGTGCTGCTGGCCGCTATGATGCTCTTCTCGTGCTCGGGCGGCGCGCCGGAGCCGACGGAGGCTCCGCAGACGTCGGAAACTCCGGCGACCGAGCCCGCCCCGGCGGTGCTCGAGGTCGTAAAGGACGGAAAAACCGACTTCAAGGTGATAAGGCCCGACGAGGCCGGAGGCGCGGTGACCGAGGGGTCGGTCGCGCTGCGCAAGCGCCTGAACTTCGTCACGGGCGCCGACATAGGCATCGGGACCGACTGGCTGGCGCCGACCGCCGCGCCAGAGGGCGGGCGTCACGAGATCACCGTCGGCTCCTGCGACAGGGCGGACACCAGGGATTTCATCGAAGGCCTCGGCGATAACGAATACGGATTTCGCGTGTACGAGAACAAAATAGTCATCGCGGGCGGCAGCGACAGCCTCACCGCGCTCGCGCTCTACTCATTCGAGAACCAGGTCATCTACAACAAGGAGTTCGCGGTGAAGGGCAGTTTCTCGATACCCGTCGGGACCGAGCGGATCTACAGGACAGACGGCGAGATGACGCGCAGCAAGGTCCTCAATTCGTCGTACACCGTGATGGCTTCGACCGGAGCCGCCTGGAGCATACCCACGAGCGGAGCCTTCCGCACCGGACAGGGCGCGGCGACCGACGGAAAATACTTCTACAACTGTCTGCTCAACAAGGATGAAAGCGGCTTGCAGACCGACGTCATAGTGCGGACGGCCGTCGATGACAAAAGCGACCGCAAGGTCAGCGCATCACTTCCGCTCCACCACGGCAACGACATCGCCTACGACAGCACGAGAAGGCGTCTGGTCGTCGCGACGATGGACGGCAAAAAGCTGGCTGTCGTCGATCCCGACACGCTCGAACTGAAGCAGACAGTCGAGGCGACGGGCCTTCCCGGGACGGCGTACGCGATCGCGTATCTCGCGTCGAAGGACGTTTTCGTGATCGCGGCCGGCGGCGTGCTCAACATCACCGACGCCGAATTCAAGGTTAAGTCGACGCTCCCGATCCACAGCGAAACCGACTACGTCGGGCAGGGAATGGACTGCGACGACGAATTCATCTACCTCCCGCTCAGCGGCGACGGCACGAAGACGAAGGACAACATCATATCCGTGTACAAGTGGGACACCGGGTATTTCCGCACCGTTCATCTCGCGACCCGCACCGAATCCGAGTCGCTGATGAACTGGGAAGGCAGGTACTACATCAACTTCAACACCGGAGGAGCGAGGATAAACGAGCTCTTCTACGATATCGTGTATCAGTAACATCTTCTCCGAAGGCCTCCGGATCTTTCCGGGGGCTTCCGCTTTGCGGTAACGCGAAGACCGGACCGCGTCAGACGTGTTCTTTTTCCGGGAAAGGCGTCGGTCTTCCGCCGCCTGAGCTGGCCGATAAGCAAAACGGCCGGGATTCTCCCGGCCGTGAGCAAAAAAAAGCAGCAACGGTGACCTGTCCCCGCGCGTTGATATCATAAGCTTGATATTCCGCGGAACCAGGTGACCGTTGTGCATTCGAGACCTTCGCGGCTGTTGCCGCGTCAGCTTTGATATTATACAACTATTCGCAGAGTTTGTAAACCGGAAAAATGGACAAAAATGAACTTTTTTTTCGTGCAAACAGACGAAAATGGATTTTTTATCATAAAGCTGTTGACAGGCGGGAGATGTTGTGCTATAATATTGCGGAATCAAGAAGAACTCTCCGTTCTCACCCGGCCGCACCGCGAGCCGGAGTCGTATATTCCCGACAGGGAAAACAGGCTGGACGCACGGAGAGTATCCGTGTTTTTATTTTGCGTTCTGCCGCAAAGCCGGACGGACGCTGCGCACCCGGGAGGTGAACGACAATAGCAACCAAAGACATTCTCGTAAACGAACAGATCAAATGCAAGGAAGTCAGAGTGATCAAGCAGGACGGCTCGCAGGTGGGGATAATGAGCCCTGAGAGCGCGCTGCGCATGGCCTATAACGCCGGTCTGGATCTCATAATGATCTCGCCGGGCGCTCAGCCTCCGGTCTGCAGGATCGCGGATTACGGACGCTACCGCTTCGAGCAGGACAAACGCGAAAAAGAGGCAAAGAAAAAGCAGAACATCATCGAGATAAAGGAAGTCCAGCTCTCCTGCCGGATCGACACGCATGACTTTGAGACCAAGGTCAGGCATGCGCTGAGATTCCTGGGAGAAGGGAACAAGGTCAAGGTCGTCCTGCGTTTCAGAGGCCGTGAGATGAGCCATCAGCAGCTTGGCCGCGACACGATCGAAAAATTCAGGGAAGCCGTGTCCGAGGCCGGGACGGTCGAGAAGCCGCCCGTGCTCGACGGAAGGCTCATGACCATGATCGTCGCTCCCGTCCGCGACAAGGACAAGGCGACCAAGGCCGCAGGTAAGGACAAGAGCAGGGACAAGGACGCAAAAGCTCCCGAAAAGGGAAGCACCGACGCCGCCGGAGCATCGTCCGCTCCCGCCGTCAGCGGGGACGGGGCCGCCGGAGCTGCCGCGGAGAAACCCGCCGCAGACGGAAAATAAGTCCTTTTTCCGCGCTTAAAAAACGAAACACAACATTTTTACATAAAGCCGTCCGCGTTCTCCCCCGGACGGGGGACCGGCGCGCCCGGCAGCATTTGTGTTATCCGCCGTACCGACCGGCGGGTTTCACGGGAGTCTTTTTCCCGAATCAACAAAAGAAAGGCTGGCCATCAAAAATGGGCAAAATCAAAACACACAGAGCCTCTGCCAAGCGCTTCAGAGTAACCGCGGGCGGCATGGTTAAAATGAATCACTCGCATCACCGCCACAAGCTGGGCATCAAGGATCAGAAGCGCAAGAGACATCTCCGCTCCGCTGACTACGTCGAGGGCAAGGTCGCTTCCAACATCAAGCGCCTCATCGGCAAATGATCCGCGAACCGGAACCGGAATACAGCGGGAAACAACAGCAGAGAAAGAAAGAGAGAAATCCCGGCCAGAGACCGTCCGTGACCGCGTACGCGGATGAGACACCGGCGGCGGACCAGGGAGTTTGGAGGAATCAGAAATGGCAAGAGTAAAGGGCGCAGTCGCAACGCGCAAGAGAAGAAAAAGAGTACTGAAGGCCGCTAAAGGCTACTACGGTGCGAAGAGCAAGCACTTCCGCATGGCCAAGCAGGCCGTGATGAAGAGCGGAAACTATGCATATATCGGACGCAAGCTCAAAAAGCGCGATTTCCGTTCGCTGTGGATCGCGCGTATCTCCGCACAGACCAAGGTCAACGGAATGAATTATTCCACTTTCGTGCACGGTCTCAAGCTGGCGGGGATCGATCTCAACCGCAAGATGCTCGCGGAGATCGCCGTCTCCGACAAGGACGCTTTCAAGGAGCTTTGCGATAAGGCAAAGGCGGCGCTCTGAGCGCCGGAATATATGGGGCTGCGTTTAAATGCGCAGCCTCATGTGCGTAATTAAGCAAGGGGAATTTACCGTATAATGGACCGACCGGCAGTCATATCCTCGAAGTCCAACCGCCTGATAGTCAGGATCGGTTCGCTCGCGGAGAGGAAGTACCGCGATTCCGAGCGGCTTTTCAGGTTCGACGGAATAAAGCTCTTCAGAGAGGCCGCGGCGTGCGGCGTCGCTCTTCGCTACGTCCTTGTCTCGGCCGGGGCCGCGGGCGCCGACGCCATGCTGTCCGAGGCGGGCTCGAAGGCACCGGGAGCGGGTCTGTACCTGCTCTCGGACGAAGTCTTCGCGAAGCTGTCTCCCGAAAAGTCTCCGGAGGGGATAATATCGGTCGCCGAGTATCCGTCGTCGCTCCACATAAGAGCTGAAGGCGGGGAGGATGCCGAGCAGGCCCTCGCAGGGGTCGAAGGCATACTGGCGCTCGAATCGGTCCGCGATCCCGGGAACCTCGGGACCGTGATAAGATCCGCGGCGGCCTTCGGGACCGAAGCGCTGCTGCTGTCGGGCGACTGCGCCGACATTTACAACCCGCGCGTGCTCAGAGCCGCGATGGGAGCGGTCTTTTCCCGGAGGATAGTCATCACCGCCGATCTTCCGTCGGCGCTGCGGCGGCTGGCCGCGGCCGGGAGACGGATACTCGGCACGACACTTTCATCTGATGCCGTCCCGCTGCAGGATGCGGGCGTGCGGAAAAGCGATATATTCGTGATCGGAAACGAAGGCCACGGACTTTCCGGCGCAGTGATTGCAGCCTGCGACCGGAAGGTCTTCATACCCATGGAGCGCGGCCCGGGGATCGAGTCACTGAATGCCGCCGTCGCCGCCTCCGTCATCATGTATGAAAGAAAGAGGTGCTGATGGTAAACGGAAAGGGAAAAACGGTCTACGACATCTGGCTGTCGCTGGCGATAGGGCCGGGCGGAGCCTTCGGCGGACTGTTTGACGACCATTCCGACGCATGCGGCATATACGGGGAAGCTCCCGGCGCGTGGGCTGACACGCCCGGGATCTCCGACAGCCTCCGCCGCAGGCTGGACGACAAGGATCTGTCGGAAGCGGACAGGATAGCCCGCTTCTGCGAAAAAAACGGTATCGAGACCGAGGTCTTCGGGTACGAAGGCTACCCCTCGTGGATAAGCGGCATAAAAAATCCGCCGTATCTGATCTACCGCAGGGGGACGCTGTCTTTTCCGGAGATCGAAAAAAAGCTCAGGGTGGCGATAGTCGGCACCCGTGACATGAGCGCATACGGCATGAGATCGGCGTACAGGATAGCCTACGAGGCGGCCTCCGCCGGAGCCGTGATCGTGAGCGGGATGGCCCGCGGGATCGACGGCACCGCGGCCGCCGCGGCGCTTGCCGCCGACGGACTTACGCTCGCCGTGACCGGCTGCGGCCCCGACATAGTATATCCCCGCGAGCATGAAAAGCTGGCGGAGATGATAGCGGGCAGCGGCGCGGTCATAAGCGAGTTCCCCCCGGGGTCTCCGCCGGTCGCGTCGCACTTTCCGGTGCGCAACAGGCTGATAAGCGGCCTGTCTCACTGCACCGCCGTCATCGAGGCGGCGGAGAAGAGCGGCGCGATGCTCACCGCGGACATAGCGTCGAACCAGGGAAGGGACGTCTTCGCCCTGCCGGGCAGGATCGACGACCCGCTATCGGCGGGACCGTCGCTGCTGCTGCGGCGCGGCGCGGGCATTCTTCTCGGCGCGGAGGATATCCTCTCGCGCTATTCGGACGCCCTGCCGGGAGCCGTCGACGCCGACGCCTTCGCGAGAGCGACTCTCTATTCCGAAGCGCGTCCCGAGGTGCTGGAGGAGTGCGGCGTGAGAATGCCGCGCGACGCCGGCGGGGACGGAGTCCCGGGACCGGCCGCGGCGCCCGCCGCGCGCGAAAGAGCGGGAGGAGCGAAGACCGGCGCCGGAATGACGCGAAAAGAGATACAGCCGCCCGAGGGCGAGCTCCGCGACTTCTGGAGCGCCGTCCCGAGGGACGTGCCGGTGAGCCCGGACAGTTTTTCCGGGCTCGGCTATACCGCGGGCAGAGCAATGAAGCTGCTGTCGATGCTTGAGATCTCGGGTTATATCACCGGGATACCCGGCGGTATGTACATCCGCCGCACCGGAGGCTCCTGAAGGGGCCCGCGGACGGAGGACCGCCGCGCAGTCATCCGCAGCGGGATACCGGCTTCCCCGCGCCGCCGGACCGGCGGCGCGGGGAGGTCCGCGCGGACGCGGACCATAAAGACAGTTCGAAAGGAAACACATTATAAATGGCAAAAAAACTGGTTATCATCGAATCACCCACCAAGGCCCATACCGTTCAGGAGAGCCTCGGTCCGGGGTATAAAGTCATCGCATCCAAGGGACACGTGCGCGATCTGCCGAAGAGTCAGTTCGGCATCGACATAGAAAACGGATTTGCCCCTCACTACATCAATATCCGCGGGAAGGGAGACGTCATA
>CADCPG010000068.1 GCA_902803255.1 uncultured Ruminococcus sp.
AGCTCTTCGTCGGAGATCGGTTCGCCGTCGAAGACCATCCGCTCGTTGAACTTCTCGATGTAGGGTGAGGTGTAAAGTCCCGTCCGGTAGCCGGCGCGGCGCAGGACGGAGTCCGTCATGGCGCAGAACGACCCCTTGCCGTTCGTCCCGGCCACGTGTATGAAGCGCAGCCTGTTCTGCGGGTTTCCCAGTCTTCCCAGAAGTTCGCTGACGCGCGAAAGTCCGGGCCGGGTCCCGCCGAAAAAGCCGCAGTGTATGTACTCGAGCGCCTCAGTATAGTTCATGATCCGTCAGATCCCCCAGTATGCCGGCGATGGCCCTGTTCCTGAACATCAGCCGGATGATGAAGAACTCCGCGGTCCCGACTCCGAGCGAGATCCCGAGTCCTATGAATATGCCGTACTTCGGCATGCCGTAGTAGACTATCTTCCCTATCGACTTTATGAGCACCTGCCCGATCAGATGCGCCGGGATCAGGCCGGCAGCGAGGACCGGCGCCGGCTTCATCTTCGGGACCGCCTTCCGTAAGATCAGCGGGATCAGCCCCGACAGCAGCCCGACGGCCGCCGCGCCGGCGGAGATAATCGGGTTTACGACGGGGTTCGTCGAGAGCAGGCAGCTGATAGCGTCGGCTCCGACGCCCACCGCGACACCGATGATCGGACCGAAGCAGTATCCCGCCATTATCACCGGGAAATTCTCGAAGGTGACCCTGTAGTAGACTCCCCAGGTGAAGAGATTCTTGCATACTATCCCTATCACCACGCTGAGCGCCATGAGCATAGCCGAGATGCTTATCACGCGTATCGATTTTTTTATTCTGTTTTTTTCCTTTTCCATAGGCAAGACCTGCCTTTCGGGATCCCGTTCCCGGTCTTTCGCCGCGGGCCCGGCCGGTCCGCAGGCAACATCTTATTATTATATTGTACCACCTTGAACTGTCCGTGTCAACAAAAACAGTTCCATGCGCCCCCGCGAAAGGCTGTGCCGGCGCACATTCCGTTCCCTTCCGTTGCCGCCGCCCCCTTCCGCGCCGGACACGGCATTGACAGCCGGAACGCTGCGTGATATAATTAAACTGCCGCCGCGGCGGGTGAACATCACATGAGCCGGGGCGGCGGAGGAAGGTCATGAAATTCATAAAAAGAGTCCTGTATGTCCTGCTCCAGTGGACGTTCGGACTCCCGCAGAACATAGCCGGCGCCGCGGTGTATCTGTTCCTCACGGTATTCAGAAAGTACTCAAGGGAAAACAGGTTCCGGTACCGGAACGCCCTCGGCATCAGATGGAAGAATTACGGCAGCATGGGACTCGGGATGTTCATCTTCCTCGGGCGGATGCCGGCGCACGCCGAGCGGTACATACTCACCCACGAATACGGCCACACGCTGCAGTCGCTGATACTGGGGCCGCTCTTTCTCCCCGTCATCGGCATCCCTTCGCTGCTGTGGGCGTCTCTTCCCTGCTTCGTGAACAAAAGAAGGCGCGGGGAGGCCGATTACTACAGGTTCTATCCGGAAAGATGGGCAAACAGCCTCGGCCGCCGTGCCGAGAGCGGGAAAAGGAACGGGAACAGCGACAGAGGCAGAGACGGAGACAGAGACAAAGACAGAAAAAAGGCCGGGCCGGGACTGACCTGACCTGCCCTGCCCTGCCCTGCCCTCACGGCAGAAAAAAGGCCACGGGTTCCCGGGGCCTTTTTTTGTTTCGGAGAGGAAGGGCGCGGCCGTCGCCGTCACTTCTTTTCGCTGCCGAAGACAGCGATCTCGCGGGTGTTGATCTCCATGAGCCCTGTGTTGTTCGAGCTCACCTCGCCGCCCTTGATGATGCCGATGCGGATGTATTTCCCGCTCGCGCCGCCCATCGAAAACGCGGTGAAGACGGTGGGCTTGTTCTGATTCCACGGATCGGGGAAAGCCGCTCCGTCGAGGCTCGCGAGAGCCGTCTGCTTCGCGTCGTAGCATGCCGGCTCCACCTTCACCCAGTCCTCGCCGTTGTCGCTGACGTAGACATCCTGCGCCTGCGCGAAGCCCTTGAGCGAGCCCGAGAAATACCCTATCGCGTCGAACGTCATGACTTTGCCGAAATTCAGCGTGATCAGCGCGGTGTAGGGCGCGGAGGCGTCGGTATTGCCGTTGACGTTGTAGCTGTTCCGGTCGAAGAACATCGCGGCCATGTAGGAACTGCCCCAGTGGCCGTTGACGAGGTTGCCGACCGACGTCATCTTCCCGGCGGCCGTCGTGGCTTCCGTGCCGTTCTTCGAGCTGTCCATGTATTCGATGCCTATGACGGACACCCCGTAGTTCCGGTCGGCTATGTCGGCCTTCTGGGCGTCGGTCAGCGCGGTGGCGCTGTATTCGGCCGACGCGACGGCGTCCCTGTCGCCCCTGATGCCGGAAAAGGTCTTTGAAGAGTCGCTCTTGAGCGTCATCCAGCCGTCCCCGGTCTGGCGGGAATCGCGGGTCACGACCGAGATGATGCCGGAGGACGGCGGCGTCTTCAGCATCACCGTCTTCGAAGGATCGACCTGTCCCTCGACAGCCTCCGCCTTCTCAACTGGCTTCACCCCCGCCGACGATGTCCTGTACGCCGGATCGACGGGCGCTCCGTTCATCACGGTATCGGACGCCGCAGCCTTGAGCTTTTCCGCGAATGCCGCGGTCATGTCGGCGTTGTCGGTCAGCGTCGCGGGATCGACTCCGAATATCGTCCCGAAGAGCGTCCAGGCTATCAGGTGGCTGCCTGCCGCCGACGGATGCTTGAGGTCGGAATTGTACAGATCGATCTCCGGATGGTCGCGGAAGCACTTCGTCATCGCGGCTCCGGCGTATCCCACCTTCACTCCGAGCTCCTCAGCGATGGCGGTGTATGCCGCGCGGAGCTTCATCTCCATGGCCTCGGTGGTCGGTCCGTACGTCCCGAGTCCCGAATGGCCGGTCTTGTATCCCCAGGTCGAATAGAGCCACATCTCGGCGCCGTTTTTGTCGATCAGTTCCTTGAACCGTCTGCAGGACTCGTAGAAATCGCCGGGATCCGCTATCGGATCCGCGCTCTGCTCCTGAAGGATGACGATATCGAACTTCGTCGAAGACCCGAGGAGAGTGAGCACCTGGTGTCCGTAGCTGTCGGAATCGTCGAGGAACTGGTGCAGATAGTATCCGCCCTTGTAGACCGTCGTCACCTTTACGCCGCTGTATCCGGCCTTTTTCGCTATCCTCGCGAAGATGCCGTTCGGCTGGTTCATGTCGTTGTAGTATGTGAAGCTGTTGCCGATGAACAGCACGCGGTATGTCCCGTCGGGGTCGCGCGGCGTAAGCGTCTGCGCGGGATCTGACGAAGTGACGTCTCCCGAAGGAACGCCCTCAGACGTTCCGTCTCCGCCAGCAGTTGTACCGTCGGGAGCGGGGGCGGACGTCCCGCCGTCAGTCCGGCTCCCTTCGGGAGCGTTTCCTCCGCCGCACCCGCCGAAGAGGAGAGCGGCGGCTACGATCAGCCCTATCGATGTAAGCATTTTCTTTTTCATTGCGGTTCCCCTTTTTCTCTGAAAGACTCAGTTCATCGACGCAAATGCGGAGTTCTTCGCGGCGGCGGAGTCGATCATACCGGCGAATCTCTTCATCCTCGAATAAAGCGTTCCGATCAGATCTTCGTAGGGTATTCCGCCGTAGAATGAGACAAGGCCGTCGGTTATCTTCATGGCGGGGTCGCCGGAGAGCTTCATGGACGACGTGGCACGCGCGATCTCCTCCGCCGTCATGCCGGGCATCTCGACGTCGTGCGCACCGCCGAACTCGGCGCAGATCCTCCCTCTCGTATAATCCGTCGAGGCGAATGCCGCGGCGAGGGCATCCCAGTCGACCGTGCCGTCGAAGGGCAGGATGTGCATGTCGCGGGCGCCGTCGTTGTCGTGCAGGTGCGTCGCGGCGAGCCGGTGTCCGTACTTTCCGAGGAAGTCGTGCTCCGGACAGAAGGCGTTCCAGTGGCCGCAGTCGAAGCAGTAGCCGAACTCGGGGACGTCGAAGCGGTCGAGCACAGAATAGAAATGCTCGGGGAATATAGAGTTCTCGACGGCCACGGTGAACCCGCATCTGCCTGCCGTCTCCCTGATCCTTTCGTATCTGCGGAAGCCGGCCTCTCCGGGCGGCTCGGGAATGACGGACCTGCCCCAGGTGACATGCACGATGCCGGTGTGAAGACCGAGCTCTGTCATCTCGGCGATCTCGCGGCAGTATCTGTCGCAGATCGCTTCTCCGGCGTCTCCGGGCGACCAGATCAGGTTGGTCTTGCCGCCGGTCAGGTGGACATTGTCAAAGGGGATCCCCACCCTGTCGCACAGTTCGGGCGTGGCCCCCGACGCGATGCCGGGAACGGTCAGGCAGACGAAATCGAAACCGGCGTCCTTTATGACGCGCAGTCTCTCCTCCGGCGTCCCCTTCCCTTTTACGATATATGTTCCGATCTCGGGCATTTTCCGCTCCTCCTGTCAGTCGCCGCAGACAAGGTTGCGCATCAGCGGGTGCAGCACGTTGTAGGCGTAGTTGCAGCTCCTGACATGGGTGCTGAAGTAGAATGCGGTGCGGGCGGGGCGGTCGACCATCGTGAACGCGGCAGCCGCGCCGTCCCAGCCGAACTCGCCGGCCGAGGACTTCGAGAGCGAATACGCGGGATCGATGTGCACCCTTCCGCAGAGTCCCCAGCCGTAGCCGTAGAGCCTCGTCACGACGAAATCCGCGAGCGCCGCGGGGCACAGGAGGTTCTTCTCCATCATCTTCACCGTTTCGGTGTCGAGCAGACGGTAGCCGTCGGGCGACGTCCCGCCGCACGCCAGAGCGGTGACGAGCTTAACGAAATCGTCAGCGTTCGAGAAGACTCCGGCGCCTCCGCTGTCGTAGTTCGGGATGAGCTCGTACTCGTTCCGGAGCGGGACCGGCTCGGACGTGCCGTCCCAGATATGGTAGCGGTACATGTCGCAGAAGCGTTTCCTCTGTTCTTCGGTCGGGTGGAACCCGCTCGACGTCATGCCCAGAGGCCCGAAGATGTATTTTTCGACATATTCGGAGAATCTCATACCGGAGCAGACCTCGACGACCGCCGCGAGGACGTCGTGGCAGAGGCTGTAGCGGTAGCGGGTGCCGGGATCGAAGAGCAGCGGGGTCTTGGCCATCGCCGACACGACGCTGACGGTGTCCGCGCCCGGCGCCCGCCGCGCCTCGAGGACGTTCGGGGCGTTGAAGTTGTAGTCCATGCCGCCGGTCATGGTGAAGAGGTGTATGAGTCTGATCGGGACTTCGGCCGGGCGGAGCGAGCCGTCGCGCTGCATGACCGACATGTTCTCGGGGGCAAACGACGGGATGTATTTGTCGACCCTGTCGTAGAGCGCGATCTTTCCCTCCTCGACCAGGCGCATCGCGGCCGTGCAGGCGACGACCTTCGAGCAGGAGAATACCCAGTAGAGGTCGTCGGGCGAGGCCGGTCTCGTCTTTTCGGCGTCGGCGTACCCGACCGTGCGGGAATAGACCTTCTTTCCGTCGACTGTCACCGCTATCTGCGCCGACGGGAACCCCAGCGACGGGAGAGATGACATCAGTTCGTCAAGCTTTTTTTCGTTCATGATCCTGTCCTTTCGCGAAAGCCCTCCGGCATCCCGGAGAGATGATGAAGACGGCCGCGGACGGCCCGTCCGGCGCGGCGCAGGGGCGGCACCGGGTCGGGATACCGCGCTCATGCGCAGGCGCCTGAACGCCTGTATAACCGGATAAAATTATATCATCAATAGTTTGCCGTGTCAATAGCGTCCGGATCTTTTCGCCGCGCCGGCGTCCTCCCCGGCAAAAAGTTGTTGACATTGCTCTTATGAATGAGATATAATTGTTATAATTATATAATTGCCCGTGATGTTTCCCCGCTGACGCGGGGCGCGGGCCCGAACGAAAGGCGAAGGTGAACAGACAAAATGCAGATCAACGACCTTTTCCACGGATTCAGAGTGCTGTCGTCCGAGAGGATCGACGAGATCGGCGCCGTGCTCTGGCGGATGGAATACGAAAAGAACGGCGCGCAGCTCATATGGCTCGAACGGGCGGACGACGCCGGCAACAAGACCTTCGGGATCGCCTTCAAGACCGTCCCGCACGACGACACGGGCGTTTTCCACATCATAGAGCATTCGGTCCTCTGCGGATCCGACAAATACCCCGTGAGGGAGCCGTTCGTCGAGCTGCTCAAGAGTTCGCTTGCGACCTTCCTCAACGCAATGACCTACCCCGACAAAACCGTCTATCCGGTATCCAGCCGTAATGACGCCGACTTCCTCAACCTGATGGACGTCTATCTCGACGCCGTCTTTCACCCGCTGAGCATCCGCAGCCCTCTCGCCTTCAGGCAGGAAGGCTGGCACTGGGAGACCGGAGAGGGCGACGATCCCGGAGAGGTCAAGTGCAACGGAGTCGTATACAATGAGATGAAGGGCGCCTACGCCTCGGCCGACCGCACGCTCGGCCACAGCATCGACAAACTGCTCTTCCCCGACAACTGCTACAGCCGCAGTTCGGGCGGCGACCCCGCGCATATCCCCGAACTCACCTACGAGATGTATCTCGAGGAGCACCGCCGCTTCTATTCGGCGACGAATTCGCGGATCTTCCTCGACGGCATGATCGACACCGAAGCCGTTTTCTCGAAGCTCGACGCCTGCCTCTCCGAATATGACAGGATCGAGGTCGACGCCGACATCCCGCTCCAGAAGCCGGTCTGCCCGCCCGAATACATCGGGGAATACGCCATCGGAGCCGACGAGGACCCGGAGGGAAAGGTCCTGGCGGCCGAAGGCTGGGTCTTCGCCGACTATTCCGAACAGGAAAAGACGCTCGCCGCCGAGATCCTCGCCGACTACCTCGCCGGCACCAACGAGTCGCCGCTGTCGAAGGCCGTGCTCGGCAGGGGACTTGCCGAGGATATCAGCCTCGGAATATACAACGGAGAGCTTCAGACCTCCGCCGTGATCAGAGTCAAGAACACCACCGACGGGAACTGCGACGAGATCAGACGGGTCACCCGCGAAGTGATCGAAAACGAGATAAAGCACGGAGTCGGCAAAGACCGGCTCGGGGCGATCCTCAATTCGATGGAATACAGCGCCCGCGAGCAGGACTTCGGCGGCACGCCCCGCGGCCTCGTCTACGGGCTCACCACGCTCGACAGCTGGCTCTACGGCGGCGATCCCGCCCTCCCGCTGCGCCTGATCGGCTGCTACCGGACGCTCCGGGAAAAGATCCGCGACGGCGGAAGCTATTTCGAGGACCTGCTCCGCGAGATCTTCATCGACTGCCCGCATCACGCCTGCGCGAGGCTCCGGCCTTCGCAGACGCTGACGGCCGAGACCGCCGCCGCCGAGGCTGAGATGTGCAGGGCCGCCGGGGCGGGCTGGTCGGAAGCCGACCGCGCGAAGGTCCTCGACGACCTCGCCGAGCTCCGCCGCTTCCAGAAGACGGCAGACACTCCCGAGCAGCTCGCGACGCTCCCTGTCCTCCCGCTCTCCGATATAAGCGAGACGGTCCCCCCGTCCGGGCTTGTCGAGGAAAAGGTGAACGGCGTGACCGTCCTCCGCCACACCCACGACAGCAACGGCATAATCTACGGAGCTCTCTATTTCGACCTTTCTGACATCGGCGGCGAGGACCTGCACTTCCTGTCGTTCCTCTGCCGCGTATTCGGCGACACCGACACCGAGCTGCACTCGGCCCTCGAGATCAGCGATATCCTGAGTCGCGATCTCGGACGCTTCAATTCGTCGCTGCCCGTCGACTCATTCATCGCCCCGGACCGCGGATTCCGAGCCGAGTTCAAGATCTCCTTCAGCGCCCTCGAGGCGAACGCCGGGAAGATACCCCCGATCCTCTCCGAGATCATGCTGAAGTCGAAATACGACGCCGCCGGCGAGCTTACCGACCACCTGAAGCAGTATATCATCGATTCCGAGCGCGCCTGGACAATGTCAGGCAACAGCGCGGCGGTCAGACGGGCGGCGTCGAGGCTCTTCCCCGCCGACGCGTTCAACGAGCAGATCTCGGGCTTCGAGCAGCTTGCCTGGGCGAGGTCGGCCGTCGCGGAGATCGCGGAATCGGGATTCGGCAGATTCGCCGAACGGCTGCCGGCCCTGGCCAAAAAAATATTCGTCAGAGAGCGCCTGACCGTCAGCGTGACGGGCAGCGTGCCCGAAGGCTGGATCGCAGACGTCATAGCGTCGGTGCCGTCCTGCCCGGAGGCCGTGGGTCCCGCCGTAAAGAGAGAAGTCAGATCGGCGCCCGGCAACGAAGGCATCGTGATCCCGGCTCAGATCGGATTCGCGGCTGAAGTCGCGAAGATACCCGACAGCTTCGGGTACACCGGAGCCTGCCTCGTCGCTTCGCAGTTCCTGAAGTACGACTACCTCTGGAACGAAGTCAGGGTGAAGGGCGGCGCATACGGCACCGGAATGACCATCTGTTCGGACGGCAGACTCAACTATTCGTCCTATCGCGACCCGCAGCCTGGCCGCTCGCTCGGTATATTCCCGGGCTGCGGAGAACGCCTCCGCGAGCTCGCGAAGAGCGGCGACGACGTAAAGATCGACAAATACATCATCAGCTCGCTCTCCTCCTCCGACCCGCTCTTCACTCCGAGGACCAGGGCCTCGTCCGAGGACTCCCAGTGGTTCAAGAAGCTCCCGGCCGACCGCCGTCAGCAGCTCAGACACGACATCCTCTCGACTACCAAGACGGACATGGCGAAGATCGCCGACATGCTCGACGCCTGCGAGGAGGGCAGAGCCGTGTGCGTGGTGGGCGGCAGCGAGACTCTCGACGCCTGCGGGAGCCTGCTCGATGTGAGAATACCGCTCAAATAAAAAAGCGGACCTTCTCCGTGATCAGAAAGACCCCGCGGATACAGC
>CADCPG010000069.1 GCA_902803255.1 uncultured Ruminococcus sp.
AATAACCTACACCTGGTCTGAGGAAACGCTGCCCAGAGGCTACAGCCTGACCAAGACTGAACTTGACAAGACCGGCTACATCACGACCCTCACCAACACCCACACCCCCGACAAGACCTCGGTCAACGTCGAGAAGCAGTGGAGAGACGACGACAACCGCGACGGCCTCAGACCGCAGTCGATCCACGTACAGCTCAAGGCTGACGGCAAGGCTGTCGGAGAACCCGTCGAGCTGAGCGAGGCCAACGGCTGGAAGTACGCCTGGGACGAACTTGACAGGAATGCTAACGGCAAGGAGATCGAGTACACCGTCGAGGAGACCGATCTGCCGGCCGGATACGGCATCACCGTCAACGGAACGGCGAAGGAAGGCTTCCTGATCATCAACCCGCACGATCCCGAGAAGATCGACATCGAAGTCGTCAAGCTCTGGAAGAACGAGAAACAGCCTGAGAAGACGAGACCTTCGACGATAACCGTAAGGCTCTTCGCCGACGGTGTCGAGATCGACAGCGCCACGGTATCCGGTACCACCGACTGGAAAGTCACCTTCAGCGGACTCTACAAGTACGCCGGCGGAACTCTCATCCACTACACGGTCGACGAGGATATCGTCAAGGGCTACACGGCTGTGATCGACGGCTACACGATCATCAACACGTACGACGACCCGCCGTCAACAGGCGACAGAGATATAGTCTACTACGTAACCGCAGCGACGATCTCACTCACCGGAATAGGCGTCTACCTCAACAGGAAGAAACGCCGCGGCGAAGTCGAAGAAGACGACTGATCCGGAAATAAACTGACCGGACGGTAAAACGCAAAAACCGAAAGACCGCCCGCACGGGATGACCCGTGCGGGCGGTTCTTCGGTTGCTGCCAGAAGTTGCGTTTTGTTCCGCAACTGATGCATGCTGCAGCGTTTCTTTATCCGGCCGTGACCTCAAGTAGGGTGAGCTTCAGTTCGGCGTCGGTGAGGATAAGATAGATCCCGTTCATGAGGGCGGGGTCGTATCCCGCTGTCGCGGTGTTCCCGTCGAGACCGATCACGGCGCTGCGGCTCTCGGGATCGGTCTTTATCTTCAGCGTGAAGGGCTCGCCGTAAGGCGGCCGGACGGGAAGAGGAGATATCCGCTCGGGTGCCACCGGGGGCTCGCCCGAGTACAGGATGCCAAACTCTCCGCTTATCAGAGTACCGCGCAGCGTGACCGAAAAGGCCTTCGCGCCGGCGAATCCGGAGTCTTTCATGAGCTGCAGGGCGGCGACTCGGCCCGTCGCGCCTTCCTCGCGGCAGGAGACGAGCGCTCCGTCACCGTCGGGCCTCACACGGCCGACGGCGAAATCGTACGACCCGCCGTTGATGTAAGAGAGGCCGTATCCGTATACGCTCCGGCCGCTGAAGTCCTCCCTGCGCAGCAGACCGTCCGCCGGAACGGAGAGGGGAAGAGTCGTCGATATGAAGTCCCGGGGTGACGCCCACGGGTCCGGGGACCTGTCGAACTTGCTCATATTGACGGTGAACTGCTCACTGCCGCCGTATCCGGTGACGCGCACCGACGGCAGCGAGACGAGCGAGTCGTTTATTTCCCACATCCGGCGCAGCGACTCTTCGGGCATGCGCGGCTGCCGGTAGTTCGGCAGCTCGTCATCCGGGTGACGCAGGATCATCGGGAAGCGGAAGTCGGGTGACGGCCAGAGCAGGATCTGCGGGCTCACCTTTCTGTGGAGCTCCGGCGAGCCGCCCCAGTATCCGTGGTGGCCGACCTGGAATATGTCGCTCTTCAGTTCGCCGTCGGTGTACCGCCCGCACAGCACCGACGACATGGCCGCGGCGCCGTCGCCGATGAAGAGCGCCCTGCGCCGCCCGACGGTCAGTCTGAAGGCAAGCGAGGTGTCGTTGATCTGGTAAGGTTTGCCGTCGGGCCGGTCGGGAAGGTCGGCCTCGGTGAAGAGGATGTCGACGGTGCACCCGCCGACGTCGAACCGGTCGCCAGCCAGCGGCGCGACGACCCTGTCCCTGCCGATCGTATCGACGGCCTGCTCGAATTTCGACGTATCCGACCAGCCGCGCGCCTTTTCGCGCTTCGGGAAGCGGTATACGACGTGCTCTATATCGAATTCGTCCGGCCGTTCCGCGGCGAGCTGCGAGAATACGCCTATGTGGTCGCGGTGCGCGTGCGTGATGATCCACAGCGCGATGACAGGCTTCTTTCCGCCGGCCATCGACACGACGGTGTCAAGGAAGGCGTCACTCTCGCCGTCCTCGCCGACGCCGCCGTCGATCAGTATGAATCTGCCGTCGGGGCACCTCGCGATATATCCCATGCCGCAGTCGCACGCAAGATACATATTTCTGAACTGAGTGAGAAGACAGTCGTTCTGACGGTTCATTTTTTCCTCCGTTTGCTTTCCTGCCGGGCGGCCGGCAGCGTCATGCGGCTCCAAAGTCACGCGTCCGTTTTTTTCGCGCAGGACGCGCCGGGCTCCGCCTGTACGATTATTATACCATGAAAAAGGCTGTTTGATGTAGACAAGCGGCGGTATTTTGTGATAAAATAGTGTCACAGAACGAAAGACGATCGGCGGAAAACGGTATGCGTATACGCGAATACGGGATCTCGGTCGGCTGCATGCCGGCGGGTCCGCTCAACAAGATAAGCGACGTCCCGGGCGTCACGGTCGGACACTCCACCGTGATCTCAGGGCGCCATCAGACCGGCGTGAGCGTGATCATGCCCTGTCCCGACGACCCCTTCACGCACAAGCTGACGGCCGCGAGCTACGTGCTCAACGGATACGGGAAGACCGCGGGGCTTGTCCAGATCGACGAACTCGGCACGCTCGAGTCGCCGGTCGTGCTCACGAACACGCTGAACGTCGGACTCATGTTCGACGCGGCCGTCGGATATATACTCGACCGCTGCGCCGCGCAGGGCGTGCATCCGGTGTCGGTGAACCCGCTGGTGTGCGAATGCAACGACTCGAAGCTCAATCTCATAACCGAACGCGCCGTGGGCCCGCGGAACTTCCTCGAGGCCGTCGCCGACGCGAAGGCAGATTTCGCCGAGGGGGCCGTCGGCGGCGGCAGGGGGATGAGCTGCCACGGGCTGAAGGGCGGCATCGGGTCGTCGTCGAGGCGCGTGGGATTCGACGGCCGCGAATTTACCGTCGGGATACTCGTCATGACAAACCACGGGAAGCTTTCCGACCTTGTGATAAACGGAGACCCGATAGGAAAGCGGATAGCCGCAGTGCAGGCGTCAGAGACCTTGCCTGCCGCAGGCGGGAGAGCCTCCACGGGAAGCGCCGGCGCGGTATGCCCGTCCGGAAACGCGTGCTCACCGGCCGCCGAAGAGCCTGAGCGGGGCAGTTGCATCGTTATCCTCGCGACCGACCTTCCGCTGTCGGAACGTCAGCTGAAGCGGGTGCTCAAACGCTGTCCGGTGGGCATGGCGAGGCTCGGGTCGTTCATCGGCAGCGGCAGCGGCGAGGTGTTCGTAGGCTTCTCAACGGCAAACAGACGCGACGAATCGGACGGCCGGGCGGTACGCACGGCCGAGGCCTTCGACGACGGACACATCGACCCAGTCTTCAGGGCGGCCGCCGAAGCGACCGAGGAGGCGATCCTCAACGCGATGACGGCCGCGGAGCCGGTCACCGGATACACCGGACTTACGCGCCGCTCGCTCGCCGAATACCTGGGAAAAGTGTGACAGATACAGCAAAGACCGGCGCCGGGATCCCGGCGCCGGTCTTTGTCAGGCCGGTAAGGTATATGTCACCTTTCTCCTGTCACCTGTCAACGCTCAGGCGCTCACAGGATGCCCTTGAATTCGTATCCGGCGCCCTCGACGGCCGCTTTCAGCTTCTCCGCGTCGGTGTTCTCCGCGCAGACTACCGTCGCGGTGCCGTCCTTGGCGCTGGCTTCCGCCGACGTTACGCCCTCGACGGCGCAGAGTGCGTCCTTCACGCGCTTCTCGCAGTGCATGCACATCATGCCTTCCACCTTGAGTGTCTTTTTCATTTCGTTCTCCTCCGTTTTTATGTCTTTATCGGTTTTTTCCGCTGTATCCGTTCCGTTTTCTGTCCGGTTTTCAGTATCTTTTTCTGTCTCTGTTCCTTCTGCTGCTTCAGCTTTCAGAGCGGCGGGCGCTCCGGCACCGGCCTCTGCCGGAACCGTTTCCGGCGGCAGATCGACGGGCGTTCCCGCCCTGTCGCGTTTCGTGCCGTAGAGCCGGAAGCCGTTCAGCCGGAGTGCGTTCATCACGACGCAGAAGCTCGACAGGCTCATCGCAGCGGCCCCGAACATCGGGTCCATCTCCCAGTGGAAGAGCGGGATCCAGACGCCGGCGGCGAGCGGGATGCCGATGATGTTGTAAAAGAAGGCCCAGAAGAGGTTCTCGCGGATGTTTCGCAGTGTCGCGCGGCTGAGACGTACGGCTGCGGGGACGTCGGCGAGGGTGCTCTTCATCAGCACGGCGTCGGCGGCGTCGATGGCCACGTCGGTCCCGGCTCCGATCGCCATACCGGTATCGGCGACGGTCAGCGCGGGGGCGTCGTTGATCCCGTCGCCAACCATGCAGACCCTGCCGTATCTCCTGAGCTCGCGCACGGCTTCTGCCTTGCCCTCGGGCGTCACGCCGGCGATGACCCTGTCGACTCCGGCGCGCTTTCCGATCGCGGCGGCCGTCTTCGCGTTGTCGCCGGTCAGCATGACGGTGCGGATGCCCATGTTCTTCAGCTGAGTGACCGCCTCCGCGCTGTCCTCCTTGATCGTGTCGGCGACGGCTATTATGCCGAGAAAGCGGTCCTGCTTCGCGAAGAAGAGGGGAGTCTTTCCGTCTGATGAGCAGCTGTCAGCCTGCCGCACGGCGGCTTCGGGAACGTCGCATACGCCGTCCATAAGCCGCAGATTGCCTCCGACATACGTCTCTCCGTCTATCACGCCGCGCACGCCGCTGCCCGGGAGCGCCTCGAAACGGGTGACACGCGCGAGCGGGCAGGCGCCGCTCTCCGACTGCGCGACGATCGCACGCGCGAGCGGATGCTCGCTGCCGGCCTCGAGCACCGAGGCCGTGCTCAGCAGTTCTTCCGCGCTAATTCCATCTGCCGGCAGGGTATCGGTCACGACCGGTGTGCCGGACGTCACAGTGCCGGTCTTGTCAAGGACGGCGATCTGCGTCTTCCCGGCGGTCTCGAGCGCCTCCGCCGTCTTGAAGAGTATGCCGTTCCTGGCTCCCGTGCCGCTGCCCACCATTATCGCGACGGGCGTGGCGAGCCCGAGCGCGCACGGGCAGGATATCACGAGTACCGATATCCCGCGGGCCAGCGCGTATCCGGCGGTCTGCCCGGCGAGCAGCCATACGGCGACGGTCACGAGCGCGATGCCGATCACGACGGGCACGAAGACTCCCGAGACCCTGTCCGCGGTCCGGGCGATCGGGGCCTTGGTCGCCGTGGCGTCGCTGACCATGCGGATGATCTGCGAGAGTGAGGTGTCGCGGCCGACCTTCGTCGCTTCGCACTTTATGAAGCCCGAGCGGTTGACCGTCGCGGCCGAGACCGTCGAGCCGGGTACCTTGTCGGCGGGCACGCTCTCGCCGGTCAGCGCCGATTCGTCGACCGCGCTCCAGCCCTCGGTCACGACGCCGTCGACGGGCACGCTCTCGCCCGGGCGCACGGTGAAGACGTCGCCGACCCTGACGTCATCGACGGGGACCGTGACTTCGGCGCCGTCCCTCACCACCGTGGCAGTCTTGGGAGCGAGCTTCATGAGCCCCCTGAGGGCGTCGGTGGTCCTGCCCTTCGACCTTGCCTCGAGCAGCTTGCCGACGGTTATGAGCGTCAGGATCATCGCGGCCGATTCAAAATAGAATTCGTGCGAGAGGGCTGCCGCCCCCTCCGCGTCGCCCGCGGCCTGCAGCCCCGACATCCGGAAGAGGGTGACGGTGCTGTAGACGAACGCGGCTCCCGAGCCCATGGCCACGAGCGT